>NZ_BAOX01000017.1:0-38367 GCF_000813105.1 Rhodococcus sp. BS-15
GCCGCAGCGGGCAGCGGCGGGGGCTATCGGGGTCCTCGGGGGCGGGATCATCGTCGACCTGACCGATTGGCGTTGGACGTTGCTGATCAACGTGCCCGTCGGCGTCGCACTTATCTTGCTGGTTTTGACTATCGGTTCGGTCCGACCGGTCGAGCGTCCGCGACTCGACCTCGTTGGCGGCGGCGCTTTTGCCATCACTGCGGCCGCAGTGGTAGTCGCCGTCGCCTCGCTGGCCGAGACATCCCCGGTGTGGATGGCCCCGGAGATCTGGGGACCCGTCGCAGTGGCCGGCTTCGCGGTCTTCGTGGCGGTCGAGTCCCGTCAGGCCAGTCCCCTGATCCCGTTCGGAGTGCTCCGCGCGACCGGGGCATGGCGTCCCACGGTCACGATGCTTTTTCTCGGGGGTGCCATGACGGCCACATTCTTCTTCACGACGCTGAACCTGCAGGAATTTCACGGCCTAACCCCTCTGGTTACAGGGGTTGCGTTCCTGCCTCTGTCGTTGGGAGCCTTCGGCGCTGCTGCCAGCGCCCACCTACTGCAGCGCCGTGTCGGCGTTGACATGACGACCACCATCGGTGCCTCCGTCATGTCGGTGGGACTCGTGGCCGCGTGGCTGGTTGCGGGCGGGAGCAGTCCCGGGATGCTGATCGCGGCCATCGGTGTCTTCGGCATCGGCATGGGTGTCGCGCTCGCGGCGATCTCCGACGGCACCACCTTGCTGTTGCCCTCGGCCCTGACGGGCATCGCAGCCGCCGTCCTGACCACCGCACAGCAGCTCGGAAACAGTGTCGGACTGGCCGGCACCTCAGTTCTCGACGCCGCTCACCCGAGCATTTTCTACCAAACCGGATTTGGATCCGCTGCGGTGCTGGCGTCCCTCGCCACGGCAGTCATCGCCGGTCACACGCTCGCTCGACGCCGTCTTCCTGGACCCGACAAATCCACACCCATCCCGTCCGAGGATGTTCCGCCTCTTCACAGGACCGGAGTACCTACGATGATCGACGACCATCGAGGAAAGCGATTTACATGACGTCGATATCGGGGTCGATGCGTCACTGTCTCTCGTCGCGTTGTTTCCGGGGTGACCGTGGCGGACTTCTGATCTGCCTACACGAGTCGCACAGCGACACACTTAGCCTGCTATGAACGCAGTGGTACAGGCTGTTTCGGGATACCTGCTTCCGTGCATTCTCATCACAATGTTGCCGGGTCCGGACACCATGGTGGTGTTGCAGGCAGTCACAGGAGGGGGCCGCAGAGACGGAGTACGTGCAGCGGTAGGGGTGTCTATCGGCTTGGTCGCGTGGAGCCTTGTCGTAGGTGCCGGCCTCGCTATCGTCTTGTCGGCCAGTGCACCGGCCTTGCTTGCTTTCAAGTTGGTCTGTTGCGCTTACCTGGTCTATTTGAGTTGGCGCGCACTGGTCGCCAGTAGAAAATTGACCGAGATCGACGTCGTGGACAAGTCGATTGCACGGCCGCTACTGAAAGCTCTCGGAACATGCGCGTTGAATCCAAAGCTGGGCGCGTTCTTCGTAGCGGTTCTTCCGCAGTTCATTCCAGCGAACGCACCTCCCGGCGCAACCGCGATGGTCCTCGTGCTGGTCCAGTCACTCGTGGCTTTTGCCTGGTACTGCGCTGTTAGCGTTGTTGCCTCCAGGATGGCTGCTCTACTACAACGCCCCGAAATCCTTGTTTGGCTAAATCGAATCTCAGCCGCAATCTTTCTGATATTTGCCGCTCGACTGTTTACGGAGTGACACATCATGCAGTTGGCCGCAACATCGGCCAAGCCGCGGGTACGCCATTGAGCATGTAGAGCAATACCTGCTCCAAATGTGGCCCGAAGAGGCGCTCTCCGCCCCCACATATTCACGGAGGCGACCAGGTCATGATCGGTCGACTGGGAGCCGGCAACACTTCGGCGCAGGACGAAACATCAGGTTCAGGCAGCGCGACGACCTCACCGAACGGATCGATGAACTCACCGCACTTCGTGACAACTTCTACAACTGTATCGGCTGCGGATGCCTGTCCCTGACCTCGCGCCCATACTCGAACCCCGCCGATGTACTGGGCCGAAAGGGGCCGGGTACGCAACGGTTACGAAAGTAGAACCGTCGCTCACCACGAAGGTCGGGCGGACTCGCTGCAACGCAGTGACCCGACACGCGGCCCCGGTTGCAGTACATCATCCGAAAGAAGTCTCGATAGCCTTCACCATGCCGTCAGACGCTGATTCCGCAGATCGACCGTCCGGGAGCCCCTCGGAAGATTCTGCGCACACGTACTTCCACAACGGTGACCCTGTTGCGCTCGCCGAAGCCGCGAACCTGGGCGATGGTGGCCCAGAAGAAGTTGTGCAGGTACAGGGCTTCTACCGGCAGGTTTTCGAGCTTGTCGATGATGCGGCTTGGGCGGAGGACCCGGTGGGGCCGCTTGGCAACCATTGGCGTGGCGTCGGAAACGGACAATCAACGAACTACTTGATAAATATCGCTGACATGCTGCAGCGTCTCGCTGGGAACGTCTCGCCGGGGGTCGGTCGGACAATCGTTCAGCGCATCAAGAGCGTGCTGCGCCCGGTTGATGACCACGGGTACGAGGAGGCGCTTGCGGAACTCGAGGTTGGCAGTGTCCTTGCGTTACGTATGACTCCGGTGTTGCTCGAGCCACTGGTTCCGAGCGATTGGAGGCCTAGCCACGGCAACCAGCCGATGTCCCTGACTACGGCGTTCGGATGCCTGAAGGTCTAGTCACGATAGAAGTGACCGTGTGGCACTGGGAGGCGTACGCGGCTTGGCAGCGGATGAGCAACATGATCAGCACTACGCTCTCCGCGCGAATGCGCAAACGCGACGTTGCTCGGAACATTCGTGTCGAACTGCCGATCGGATCGCCCAAGGACCTGGTGTCGACACTGTGGAGCCATGAGTTTTGCGACATGGTGTGCAACAGTGAGTCTGGTCAGATTACGACGACCCCCGACGCCGCAGAACGACCCATCCGGGCGACTTGGCGACCCATGCTCCACTTCGCAGACGACAGCCACATCGACTGGGACGCAGTAGAGGCTAACGGCGGGCTACCCTTCACCTCCGGCCCGTCCATCGGCCACACCTTTGGGTACTCCGTCAACCCTTGCTTCAACGACGATGACCGTGCCGCCGCCTTCGAATCGCTTCGGAAATCAATTGACCGAAAGAAACGACAGCACGCTCCCGCATCACCGCATTTTCTGGCACTTGCATCGACCGCACCCCAAATTTCCACTGGGTCTGAGGAATTCACTGACACCTGGGACCTTCTCGGCCTCATGATCGAGAAACGGATGTGGGCGAATCCGCGATACGCCTGGCTGTCTGGGGTGCTGCATCACAGACCCAACCGCATGGCTCTCAAGTCCGACACCATTTACACGCTTGAGTACAACCCAAATCCAAACGCCCGAGTACCCGCTCCGCCGACCTTCGCGAAGGCAATCGCAGGCGATGGTGAATTTCATTCTATGTGGCAGCGCCCCCGTCGCCGATCCACAAGCAGGCAAGCTTGACGGTGGTCACCCGAGGTGGAGACTACTTCCGCTGCGCGGAGTACTGCGCCCACGGCAGCGCTGCCAATTCGGCGTGGCGGTGGGCGACGGAGTAGCTGTATCCGAGCATTTCCGCGGCGAGCGGCGGTGGTACCTGGGTGACGAGAGTGCGTAGGGATGTTGTGCGCGCGCCGAGCAGGTTGATTCCGAGTGATCGGATGCGGTCCATCATGGTGTTGGGGTGCAGGTGGCGACCGGTGCGGACGCTGGGGAACAGCCAGCCGGTGTCGGTACCGGTGAGTTGCGTTGTGCGTGAGTTGATGTGGTGTCTGAGAAGCATTGCGAAGGGTTCGGGCACCGGGGCTGGTTCGGCACCAAGCGTGATCCACAGCCCATCGGCGTCGGTACTGACGTGATCGGTGCGTAGAGCGGCGATCTTGACCATCGGTTGGGCGTAGAGCAGGAGAAGAATGCCGGCCACTCGATACGGGAGCGATTCACTGCTGCCGGTCAGGAGTTCACAGATCCAGTGCAGTCGCTCGTCTTGGGTGAAGGTGGCTGTCGGTGCGGGGGAGCGATGGGCGATCGTCACCGACCGGTTGATGCGGGTTGTCTTAGCCCAGACGAAGAACGTCCGAATCAGCTGCCGGGTGGTGGGGCCGGTAGCGAGCCATTCATCGACGTCGAGTTGGCGGCATGTCGCGGCGGTGCGCATGTGGGTGTCGTGGAGCCAGGTCAGGAACTTGATGGTTTCGGTGATGTCCTGTTTGGAGGCGTGGACGGGTCCGCGGGTGGGTTTGCCTGCGGCTGCGATTGCGCGGACTCGTTTGAGGTGGTGCCAGGTCGCGAACTGTTCGGCGTAGCGCCGAACCGAGGGGTGATCGATGGCGGTCATCTTTGCGGCGATCCAGTCCTCGAAGAGGGCGAGGTAGCGGTCACGCGGCGGAATCATTTGGTGGTGTTCGAGGATGCCCCGCAGGTGCATTGTGCGGCGATCGTCGCCGACGCTGTCGAGGCCTTCGTGGGTCATCGGAATCTGACCGGTTGCCAGTTGGCGCAACAGCTCGCGCACCTTGGCGGATCGTTTCCAGGTGTGGATGCTTTCGGGGCGGTCCACGGCACAGAAGATGCCCACCAGTGTGTGCATTGCCGCAGGATCGGCGGGGTTGTCGAGAAGCAGCGCGGTGAGGTCGTCGCGGAGTGCGCAGCGTGCGCAGATGCCGCGTCGGTAGTGCTCGGCTTTGGTGCCGCAGCGGGTGCAGTGGAAGTTGGTAGCAATTCCGGCGCAGTCGACACAGACCGCTCTGTCCTCGACTCGTCCGGGGA
Source organism: Rhodococcus sp. BS-15 (assembly GCF_000813105.1). Lineage (NCBI taxonomy): Bacteria > Bacillati > Actinomycetota > Actinomycetes > Mycobacteriales > Nocardiaceae > Rhodococcus > Rhodococcus sp. BS-15. The sequence goes on from NZ_BAOX01000017.1 coordinate 4,862, forward strand.
GCATTCGCTCGAATCCACATGCTGCGCAGTATCCGTAGGTGCGTACGGCGGCGTGGAAGCATGTTCCGCAGATCTTGCCGTCGGGCCAGCGCACGCGCGGTTTGCCGGCCTCGCGTCCGCAGCGATCGCAGGTGAATCCGCCACCGGTTCTCGGTCGCCCTCGAACGGTGTTGCGGGGTCGGATCTCAATGGTCATCGCGGATCACTCGTGCGCGTCGCGGTCGGACTGTCTTGTTGAGCTCGACGACGTTGGGTGCCGATGATGTCGCAGTTCGCTTCTTGCGTTCGTCTGCCGCTGTGACGGTGACCAGGTCCTCCATTCCGCAGCCGAAGATGTCGCAGAGAGCCGCCATCATCTGCAGTGACACACGTTCGGGTCGTTGAGTGACGAGGCGGTAGACCTGAGGGCGGGAGAGGGCGATTCCTCGTTCGAGCAGGCGGGGGATGAGGTCGGTGCTGTTGTGCATGCCGTGTGCGGCCATCAGCTCGGGTAGGCGCCAGGTGTAGTCGACGGTGCGTTTCACGAGATTTCTCCTTCCATTCCGAGAGCGTCGCTCACGGTGGCATCCAACGCTCGCCGCAGTGTGCGGGTGCGGAAGTCGCTCGACACGCAGGTATAGAGGGAGGTGGTACTGGCGTGCTCGTGGCCCATCTGCTGTTGCACGAACAGCGGATCCCAGCCGTCTTCGATCAGGTGGGTGGCGTACGAGCGTCGCAGTGAGTGCAGGTCCAGCCCGGGGGAAAGCTGCAGCTCGGTGCAGTAGCGGCGGAACCGGCGTATCAAGGTCGATTCGGCAACGAGCGCGCCACGTTCGGACGGGAACAGATCGAGTCCCGCATCGAGATAGGGCTGGCCGTGGGTGAGCCAATCGTCGACGATCTCAGGTGTCCAGTCGAAGACCGTCAGGACACTGCGCCGTTTCGGGGGTGACCCGCGTTTGGCTTTGCCGTAACGCACATTGAGAACTCCGAAGCGGCCGAACTCTCGTGCGTGGGGATTGCGGGCAAAGTCGACGGTCTGTAAGTGACGCACTTCGTTGAACCGCAGCCCGTAGGAGTAGGCGAGTTTGAGCATCACCGCGTCACGGTAGGCCGGCAGCCATCCCTTGCGGCCTGTCGCTCCGATCGTCTCGACCTGGGCGTCGGAGTGGTCGAACAACAGTTGCAGCTCGGTCTTGGTGAAGGCACGCTTGGCCGGTGTCTGCTCGTTGTCCTGGACGTGTGCTGCGGTGTTCCACTCGAAGAACACCTGAGCAGGGTGTGTACCGAAGCGGCTCTCGCACAGTCGATCCCACCCGTAGTCGGGGTTGCTGATGTAGGAGCAGAACAGCTTGAGCGAGGTCTGGTAGCTACGGATCGTCGAGTGTGCGATTCGCCGGATCGAGCGGAGGTCTCCGAAGTATTCCTCGACCATGGCCGGTGTCCATGCCCACGGGAACTCGTTGGTGTAGTCGATGAACCGTATGACGACCTGCTGTCGTTGCTCGATGGTCCCGAGCTGCAGGTTTCGGCACAGCTGCTGGTTCCGCCATCCCGTGAGCATGTCTTCGACCGTTTGTTCCTCGGGATGCAGAGGCGTCACCGAGTCGACCAGGACGACGCGTCCGCTCTTGTCGACCCCCATGACACCCCTCCGCTGTCTCGTTCAATGATTCACCAGATGCATCATTACTGTCAATAGCACTGCCAGAGAATGATGTTGAGCTGCGAAAACTACAGGCTGACGATGCCTCGGGCGGGACGTCCGAACGGGCGGCCTGCCAGACAGCACGTAACCTCCTCATTCTGAACAGATTTCGCGCTTCACCAAGAGATGCACGCAGCCAGTTTGCCAGAGCTGGCTGATTCATCAGATGCAACATGCAGAGGTCCACCCAGCATAATTTCTGTTATCGGCAATGAGTTTTGTTACCAATGAGGCGTAGCCGACACGTTGACCGGCGGCGTTCAACCCACCGCCTGCTTCATGTTCGACCTAGTCACTCTCCATCACCGGTTCAGGTTGCTGACCGTGCCGTCGACGCCACAGGTTGCCCATGTCGTCGGCGAACTGGAGATCGACCCGCACCTTGGCCGTTCCAGAGGCACTGTAGGCGACCTCAACTGACTGGTCTCGTGAGATCACTTGCGGGTATTTGTCGACCATTTGCTGTTGGAAGTTCTGAAGAAGCGCGGAGAGGCCTGGAGTATTCATCATTTGACCCGACAACATCCCTCCGTAGGAACCGAGGTTGGCCGGCACACCGAACATCCCCCGAGGGTCCATCGAGTTAGCTTGGGAGCCAATGGCATCGAGGGTTCCGCTCATCCCGCCCGACAAGAGCTCCCGGAAGATCCCCTGCATTGAGATCTTCCCCTTCGCCGGATGACACGCATCCTCCAGGCGGTTGCCGTCCCCATCAACGGCATACACATCGACCTCGAGGTCCGTGATCGGTCCCGAACTCGCGTTGTTCACGGTGACGGACCACAGCCCCTGACCGATTGGCAGCGGCTTGACGGACGCCGTTACAGCGCGGATACGGCCGCCACTGTTGCCCGTCTCGGTCGCGCCGACCGAATAGTATGTGTTGTTGTCCCGGCCAGCGATGACGTTGCGCTGGGTCGAAGTGAAGCTGTGCGCAGAAGCAGACGAACCGTCTACTGCTCCCGCGCCTGGGTAGGGTTTGGCGGCTCCCGATGGGCACGCGCTGCGACTCGGCCGATCCGCACATCGCCTGCAGCCGCGATGTCCTCGGCGACAACTCCACTCCCGCCGTCGACAGCCACATCTTCGACCTCGATGTTGCCTCCAACCGATGCGTGGCGGATTACTACGCCGACGGTGGCCGGCAACTCGGGAGCCTGATCCTCGACAGCTACCAGGAGCGCTTGCGCGAGACCCAGCAGCTCGACGTCGTCTCCGGCACCCGCCTGATCGAGTTTCTTCGCGAGAAGTGCGCGGCGGAGTTCTTCTTCCGGCTCCCGCTGCAGCCCCTCGATCTCCGCCGTCACGGAGATGTACCGGCTCGTGATCCAGCCCTTCACGGCCGTGTAGGCGTCGCCGATTGCCTGTTTTGTGGTCTCGCGCGCGCCGTCCGACGCGCCGAGTGCGATCGCCGCGACAATTAGGGTTACGGGCTCCATCGAACACCTCCTGCGATGTGGTCCTGCACGGTCGTACCGGGCCGCCCCGAATCTAGCGGTCGGCACCGACACCACTTGCCCAGGAAGGACGCCAGCTCGGCGCGGCGGCTGCTTCGAGCGCCATAAGTGCTGAATGATCGCCGCGAGGTCAGGGTGCGGCGGTCTTCTTTGAATCAGTGAGACCGGGTAGACCAGGGTTGGGCAAGCAGGCACTCGAACGGGTGAAGAAGCTGCGACCGGACCTCGTCGTCCGCACAGTCCAATGCAATAAGAAGGTGTACATGTCGTGGGAGGAATGATGTTCGCCCTGGCCGGGCCTCGTATAGGTAAGACCCGCGGCTGGCAGTCATGCTCTGTGCACCGTACCCGCGGACACTTTAGACCTGGAGAAGGAGGCGTGATCAGCCGAAAATGGGCGCAGGTGACGGAACTTATTGTCGCTGTTGAGATCCTCGGCAACTGCTAGGTGAGGTCGAGGCTTGCTCGGCGGATCAGGAGCTCAATACGAAGCGGTGCCCGGAACAAGGCCTACAAGAACGAACCGGAACGGTGGCGCGACCCACTCGAAACTCTTTCAGCTGTGCGCGTGCAGCGGCCTCCCTGACAGCGCCATCATTGCCTCACCGAGTGCCTCGTTCTGTGTGGGGTGAGCGTGCACAAAACTGCCGACCTCGGATGGCAGTGCCTCCCATGCCACCGCGAGTTGCGCCTCACCGATCAACTCGCCCACGCGGTCACCGACGAGGTGGACACCGACGACGGGACCGTCGTCGCGGGCACGGATCACCTTGACACCACCCGCGGTGGCGAGGATTCGGCTCTTTCCGTTGCCGCCGAGGTCGTAGACCACCGAGGTCACTGTTCCGTACTTCTCTTCCGCGGCCTTCTCGGTGAGACCGACCGATGACACCTCGGGGTGCGAATAGGTCACGCGCGGAACGAGATCGCCGTCGATACGCGCAGGAGAAAGGCCGGCAATGTGCTCGGCGACGAACATGCCGTGCTGAAACCCGCGATGAGCCAATTGATACCCCGCCACGATGTCGCCGACGGCATAGACGCCGTCTGCGGTGGTGAGCAGGTTGTCGTCCACAGTGACGAAGCCCCGTTCGGTGGCGATGCCTGATCGGCCAGACCGAGACCGTCGGTGCGAGGTCCACGACCGACGGACACCAGGACGAGATCGGCCGAGAGGGTGTCGCCGGATGACAGTCCCACAGCGACGTCGTCGGAAGATTCGGTGACGGTCTCGACCTTGGTTCCGGTACGAATGTCGATGCCGCGCTTGCGTAACGCCTTGGTCAACATCTTCGAGGCCCATTCGTCTTCACCGGGAACGATGCGATCGAGGGCCTCGACGACCGTAACCTTGGCACCGAACGATGCCCAGATGCTGGCGAACTCGATGCCGATCACACCGCCGCCGAGCACGACGACAGATTCCGGCACTCGATCGAGTGCCAACGCCCCGTCGCTGGTGAGCACACGCGGTCCAAGTTCGATACCCGGAATGGTGCGTGAATACGAGCCAGTGGCGAGAACCAGCGAGGCACCGGTGATGCGTCGACCGTCCACCTCGACAGTACGAGGGCCGACCACCCGTCCACGACCGGTGATGATCTCGATACCCGGTCGCTTCAGCAAGCCTTGCAGCCCTGAGTAGAGCCCAGCCACGACACTGCGCTGATAGTCTAGCGCCGCAGGCATATCCACACCTGTGAGCGATGCGGTGACGCCGACATGCGCTGAACCGCGGACCGCGTCGGCAACCTCGGCCGTGTGCAGCAGGGCCTTGGTGGGGATGCACCCACGATGCAGGCAGGTGCCACCGAGCTTGTCCTCCTCGACCAATGCCACGGACAGGCCGAGCTGTTCGGCCCGCAGGGCGCAGGAGTAACCGCCGGAGCCGCCGCCGAGAATGAGAACGTCGACGTCACTCATCGGACGGATCCCAATGCCACGACAGGGTTTTCGACGAAATTGGCGACCGTGCGTAGGAACCCGCCGGCGACTCCGCCGTCGCACACGCGGTGATCGAACGCCAGCGACAGCTGCGCTACCTTGCGGACGGCCAATTGGCCGTCGACCACCCAGGGACGGTCGATGATGCGTCCGATGCCCAGGATCGCGGCCTCGGGGTGATTGATGATCGCGGCCGAGCCGTCGACCCCGAATACTCCGTAGTTGTTCAGCGTGAATGTTCCGCCGCTCAGTCGTGCTGCGGGCAGGGAACCGGTTCGCGCCAGCTCGGTCAGCTCGGCCAATCGCTCGGCGAGTTCCTTCAGATCGGCCTTGTCGGCCTGCGGCACAACAGGAACCATCAATCCGCGATCGGTCTGCGCGGCAATGCCGAGTCCGACGTTCTCGTAAAGCAGGATCTCGCCCGCCTCAGTATCGACCGTGCTGTTGAGCTCGGGGAACTTGGACAGCGCGATCATCGTCAGCTTTGCCAGCACCGCCAGCAGCGTCACCTTCACGCCGTCGATGGAGGCGTCGAGGTCGCGTCGGGCCTGCAGCAGAGCTGTCGCGTCGACGTCGACCCAGACGGTGGCCTCGGGAATTTCCGCGCGACTGCGAGAGAGTTTGTCTGCGATGGTCTTACGTATCCCGGTAATCGGGATTCGGGTGACGCCCTCGGCACGGGGAGCGCTCGAGGACAGTGCTCGTTCCACGTCCGCTCGGGTGATGACTCCATGACTGCCGGCGACATCGATGGCCGCCAGATCGAGCCCGCCCTGCAGGGCCATGCTGCGGACGATGGGGGAGAGCACCTTCGGTGCAGTGGTGCGGTTAAGTGCCCCCTGGGGCACTTTTTCACTCCACTGCGGTGCAGCCGCACTGCGTTTCCGACGTCCGGTGGGACCGTGTCCCGTGCCGTAGCCGATCAGTACATTCCCCGAGCCTGCCCGCTCCTCTTCGCGGTAACGCTCATGGGCCGCAGGGGTGTCGGCGACGGCACCGCCGGTGATGCTGATCAGGGGAGCGCCGACGGCGAGTGAGGTGCCCTCGGCCGCATGCAATTCGCCGACGACACCCTCGAAGGGGCAGGGAACCTCCACGGAGGCTTTTGCGGTCTCCACTTCGACGACGACCTGATCGATGGTGACGGTATCGCCGGGCTTGACCTTCCACTCGACGATCTCGGCCTCGGTCAGTCCCTCACCGAGGTCGGGGAGCAGAAATACCTGCATGCTCATACCGAGACCGCCTTGCTGAGATCCGGGGCGTCGTTCCACTGCAGTCGGTCCATGGCGTCGAGCACACGGTCGGCGGACGGCAGGTGGAAGTGCTCGAGTTTCGGTGCAGGATAGGGAATATCGAGTCCGGTGACCCTCAGTACCGGAGCATGCAGGTGGTGGAAGCAACGCTCGGATACCCGTGAGGCGATTTCCGCGGCGACACCGGAGAAGCCCTGCGCTTCCTGAATCACGATGCAGCGTCCGGTCTTGCGTACCGAGGCCGCGACGGTCTCGTCGTCGAACGGATTGAGCGATCGCAGGTCGATCACCTCGACGCTACGGCCGTCCTCCGCCGCGAAGTCCGCAGCCTGCATGGCCACCGACACCGTGGGCCCGTAGGCGAGAAGCGTGACGTCGGTACCGGCACGGCGCACGACCGCCGTGCCGATCGGCTCGGTCTGTCCCAACTCGATGTCGTCCTTGGAGAAGTACAGCCGCTTCGGTTCGAGGAAGATCACCGGATCGGGATCTGCGATGGCGTCGCGCATCAGCGAGTACGCGTCTGCGACGGTGGACGGGGAAACGACCTTCAGACCCGGAGTGTGCGCGTAGTAGGCCTCGGAGGAGTCACAGTGATGCTCGACGCCGCCGATGCCGCCGGCGAACGGGATGCGAATGACCATCGGCGCGGTCAGTGAGCCACGAGTTCTGTTGCGCAGCTTGGCCACATGGGAGACGATCTGCTCGAAGGCCGGGTAGGCGAAGGCGTCGAACTGCATCTCGACGACGGGCTTGTAGCCCGACATCGCCATTCCGATTGCGAATCCGACGATGCCCGACTCGGCGAGCGGGGTGTCGAAGCAGCGGTCGTCCCCGAAGTCGCGGGTGAGGCCGTCGGTGACGCGGAAGACGCCGCCGAGTGCGCCGACGTCCTCGCCGAACACAACTACTTTCTCGTCCTGCGTCAATGCGTCGCGCAAGGCTGAATTGAGCGCTCCGGCCATGGTCATCGTGGTCATGACAGTTCTCCTGCTGCGATTTCGGCGGCGATCTGATTGCGCTGGTCGATCAGACCGGGGGTGGGGGAGGAGTAGACGAACCTGAACAGATCCTCGGGGTCGACGTCCTGCTCGACGTTCATGCCGGCGCGCAAGGCTGCAGCGTCGGCGTCGGCGGAAGCGGTCATCTGCTCGCGGAGCTCGTCGGTGAGAACACCTCTGCCGTCGAGGTAGGAATCCAAGCGCGAGAGCGGGTCTCGGGCCAGCCAGCCTTCGACCTCGTCGGCCTTGCGGTAGCGAGTGGCATCGTCGGCGTTCGTGTGGGCGTCCATGCGGTAGGTGTGCGCCTCGACAACCACCGGTCCCTTGCCTGCGCGGACGTACTTCACGGCCTCGTCCATCACGGCCATCATGGCGATCGGGTCGTTGCCGTCGACCTGCTCGCTGCCGATGCCGTAGCCGACTCCCTTGTGCGACAACGACGGAGCCGCAGTCTGACGAGCCAGGGGGACGCTGATCGCGAATCCGTTGTTCTGCACCAGGAAGATCACCGGGGCACGGAACACCGCAGCGAAGTTGAGGGCCTCGTGGAAGTCACCCTCGCTGGTGGCACCGTCTCCGCAGAACGCGAGGGCGATGGTGTCTCGGCCCTGCTTGGCCTCGGCGTACGCGAATCCGGTTGCGTGCAGCAATTGTGTTGCCAAGGGCGTGCATTGGGGAGCGACCTTGTAGTCCGTGGGGTCGTACCCGCAGTGCCAGTAGCCGGCGAGCATGCCCAGCAACTCCACCTGCTCGACGCCTCGCGCGGCGAGGGCCATCGAGTCGCGGTACGTGGGGAACATCCAGTCCTGCTCACCCAGGCAGAGGGCTGCGGCGATCTGGCAGGCCTCCTGCCCGCGGGACGAGGGATAGACCGCGAGCCGGCCCTGCTTGGTCAATGCTGTTGCCTGCTGGTCGAATCGGCGACCGTGCACCATCGAGCTATACATCTCCAGCAGACGTTCGTCGGACGGCCGCGCATAGCGTGCGGCGCTGTCGACACCCGTGCCGTCCGGTGCGAGGTATTGCACGGGACGGTCGGCGGGCATGAACTGTTGGTAGGACGTTGCCGGTACCTTCTCGACGGTCGTCATGGCGCACTCTCCTGAAATCGGCTTGTACGGCGATTGTGGCCGATTCGGTGAGTAAGAAGATCGATCGTCGTAGAATTGTAGACATATGGCGGCGGACAGAGGACCAATCGCGAAATATGTCCGATGGGCGCAACGAACTACCAGGTAGGAGCGGACGAATGGACGACGTCTCGAGACGTGTGGAATTGGACGACACCGATCGCCGCATTCTCACCGAACTCACCGCCGACGGACGGGTGTCGATGCGGGTACTGGCCGATAGGCTGAATCTCTCGCGGGCACATACCTATACACGCGTCGACCGACTCAAGGATTCGGGTGTCATCGAGCGGTTCACCGTGCAGGTCGACCATGCGGCTTCCGGACTCGGAACCTCGGCGTACATCGCGCTGTCCATCCGTCAGGATTCGTGGCGGACCGTGTCGGAGGGCTTGCGATCGATGGAATTCGTCGACCATTTCAGTTTGCTCGGTGGCGATTTCGACGTTCTGGTGCTCATCAGGACTCCCGACAACGAGAGTTTGCGGCAGGTGGTGCTCGAGGGTCTGCAATCACTCGACGGTGTCCGGGCGACCCGCACGTGGCTGATCTTCGACGAGGACCGAGGCGGTCTGGGTCGGTAGCTCGAGTCAGAAGTTACCGCGGGCGTCCTGCTCGCGCTCGATGGCCTCGAACAGGGCCTTGAAGTTTCCGATGCCGAATCCGAGCGAGCCATGGCGTTCGATGAGCTCGAAGAACACCGTCGGTCGATCGACCAGTGGTTTGGTGAAGATCTGCAGCAGATAACCGTCCTCGTCTCGGTCGACGAGAATTCCGCGCTGCTGCAGCTCCTCGATCGGTACTCGGACATTGCCGATGCGAGCCCGCAGTTCCGGGTCCTCGTAGTACGAATCGGGAGTGGCGAGGAATTCGACTCCGGCCGCGCGCAGGGCATCGACCGAGGACAGGATGTCGTTGGTCGCGAGCGCCAGATGCTGTGCTCCTGGGCCTCGATAGAAGTCGAGGTATTCGTCGATCTGCGAGCGCTTCTTGGCGACGGCCGGCTCGTTCAGCGGGAACTTCACCCGGTGGTTGCCGTTGGAGACGACCTTGCTCATCAACGCCGAGTAGTCGGTGGCGATATCGGCTCCGACGAATTCGGCCATGTTGGTGAAGCCCATGACGCGGTGGTAGAAGTCCACCCACTCGTCCATCTTGCCGAGCTCGACGTTGCCCACCACGTGATCGAGGGCCTGGAAGATGCGCTTGGGACCGCCTTCCGGTCGCTGCAACGTCGACGTCCGCGGCACATAGCCGGGGAGGTAGGCGCCGGTGTAGCGGGAGCGGTCGACCAATGTGTGCCGGGTGTCGCCGTAGGTGGCGATGGTCGCAATCCGAACTGTGCCGTGCTCGTCGGTGACATCGGTGGGTTCTTGCAGCACGTACGCGCCCTGCGCCCGCGCATGCTCGATGCATCGATCGACATCGGGGACGGCCAGCGAGATGTCGATGACCCCATCACCGTGGCGCGAGTGGTGTGCCACCAGAGCACTGTCGGGGTCGACGGCTCCCTTGATGATGAATCGAACTGCACCGGAGGTGAGTACGTACGCGTGGTGGTCGCGTTGGCCGGTCGTCGGGCCGGAGTAGGCCACTAATTCCATGCCGAAAGCGGACTGGAAGAAGTGGGTGGTCTGCGTCGCGTTGCCGACGACCCACACGATGGCGTCCCAACCGCTGACCGGAAAGGGGTCGCGCTTGTCGTCGTACTCGACCAGACCGACGAGCTGACGCAATTGCTCGGCGTCGAGATCGGCCAGCCGTTCGTCGTCGTTGAGGATGCTGTCGATGCTCATGAAAGTCTCCCCATGGGATCCGAGTTGGGCGAACTGTTGCACGCAGCTCAACATCGCGGCTCAGAGCTGTCAATCGACCTCGGATTTGCTATCTGTGCTGTGCAGATGGGGCAGAAAAAATCTTTTTTTGCTATACGATCCGTATAGAAAATGGAGGTGGCCGATGGAGTCCGAACTGGACGAACTGGATCGAGCATTGCTCTCTGCGCTGCACGACAATTCGAGGATCGGCGTGCTCGAGCTCTCACGAACACTCGGCGTGGCACGCGCGACGGTGACGGCCCGACTGCAGCGGCTCGAGAACAACGACGTCATCACCGGCTATCGGCCGCAAATCGGTTTGGCTGCAGCGGGTTACGGAGTTCAAGCATTCGTCACGTTGGAGATCGCGCAAGGTGCGCTGGGCGATGTCGTCGCTGTTCTGGAGCAGATCCCGGGCGTCTTGGAAGCCTTTGCGACGACCGGTGCCGGTGATGTGCTGTGCCGGGTCGCTGCGGCGTCTCATGACGACCTGCAGCGAACCCTGATCGTACTCAACCAGTCTCGTACGATCGCGCGGTCGACGAGTGTGGTGGTGCTCTCGGAGTTGGTCGAGTTCCGAACGATGCCGTTGCTCAGCACAGCAGAACCCGATCGACAGCCGAAGGCCCCCGCCTACCGGCGCACTTCTGAGTGAGGTTCGGCAGGCAGGTCCTTCAGCTCGCCACGTCAATTGGACGGAGAGCCTACGAGCAGCCTCCCGTCCACGATTTCCACCACTTCGTCCATGTCGGACAGATGTGCGTGGTCGTGGGTGACCACCACGGTCGCGGTGCCGTTGGTACGGGTCAAGGTGGCTATCACATCGAGAATCGCTGCTCCTCGTTCGTGATCGAGTGCGCTTGTGGGTTCGTCGACCAGCAGTACTGCAGGGGCGCTCATCAAGGCTCGGGCGATATTGACCCGCTGTCGTTGCCCACCGGAGAGTTGATGCGGCCTCTTGCGCGCGTGATCGCCGAGCCCGACAGCGTCGAGAAGGGTGAGTGCGGATATTTCGGCACCGCGGGGGAGTGACCATCGAGGTGGGCGATGACCTGGAGTTGCTCCACGGCGGTCAACGACGGCAACAGATTGGGCTGTTGAAATACAGTCCCGATCTTGTTGCGCCGCAATGTCGTCAACTCTTTACGGGTCATGTCGGCAGTGGGTGTTCCGTCGATCACGACGCGACCGCTGTCAGGGGTGATCAAGGTGGCCGCTACGGCGAGCAAGCTGGACTTGCCGGAGCCGGACGGGCCGATGACGGCGGTCATCGTGCCCTTCTCGACGTGCAGGTCGACGCAGTCCAACGCAGTGAGCCGGGCATCGCCGTCGGGGTAGGTGAGAGTGATATCGGTCAGATGCAGGCTCATCGTGCGCTCCCGAGTGCAGTGAGGGGGTCAACGGACGTAATTCGATTGACGGACAGGGCCGCGCCGACTGCGCCGAGGGCAATGATGATCAGCGCAGGTGGCACCACGGTGCCGATGTCGAGAACGAACGGCACAGTGCCGCCGACGAGTGCGCCCACTCCTGCAGCCAAACCAGTCCCGACGACGGTGCCGGCGGTCAACACCACGACGGCCTGACCGAGGGCATCTCGGAGTAGGTATGCGGTAGATGCTCCGAGAGCCTTGAGAACTGCGACGTCCCCACTGCGTTGGATCGTCCACACGGTGAAGAATGCCCCGATGACAAGTGCGGAGATAGCGAACAGGAACGCTCGCATCAGTTGCAGCGAACCGTTTTCCGAGTTGTAGGAGCCGACGGCGGACTTGGCATCCGCGGTGGGCACCGTGGCGGTGCCGATCCGTTCGTCGGCCGCAGCAAGATCGACGTCGGTGTCGATGCTCAACCCGACTACCGTCGCACGCAGTGGGCCCGCAGGCGCTCCACTGGACACGGTCTGCCATGCCCCCAAGTCCATGAAGATCACCGGGGTATGGCTGTAGGAGGCGTCGCCGTCGACAGCTGAGACCGTCAACCGCTGTCCACCGAGGACGAAGTCCTCGCCGACTCCGACGTCCAGCTCCTCTGCGGCCGACGTCGACAATACTGCGGTGCCGGTGCGGATTCGGTCCGATTCCGGTGCCAGAGTCGAGCCCGGCTGAACGCCGAAGGCAGCGACCGCGGCGCTGCGCGAGCCGGCCTCGGCTTTGGTAGTGGTGATGCCGAGTGGTTCCGCTCGCTGTACCCCATCCACTTGTGCCCACTGCTGCCACGTGGATTCGGTGACTGTGCTGTCGGTGAACGACACCGAGTTGCCCTCCGTCGGGGCCGAGAACGTCAGATGGTCAGCCGGCAATTCGGTGATCGCCGACGTACTTTCCCTGCCCAATCCCGCAGTCAGTCCGGACAACAGACCGACCAACATCGTGATCAGAACGATGACGGTTCCCATCAGGGCGAACCGCCCCTTCGCGAATCGTAGGTCTCTCCAGGCGACGAACACGTTTTCTGCCTTTCTCTGCGGACGACCGAATCAGGTATCCGGCAACTGTGTTCAACTGTCGCCGTAGCCTGGGTGCGGGGGCATCGACCGGGAGAGTGCAGTTCGAGAGCCGGATGGATCAGCGCTGGCTACACCTTTCGGCTGATGCCGGTCGGATACGAACCGCCTAACCTGGACGTCGTTATGGATCCGTCGTCGCTCACACCTGTCATGCGCATCCTGCGCGGGTGCCTGCATCTGCTGCTGGGGGCGCTGCTGACGCTGTCGGTTGTGCGTGCGGTCCAGGAGCGCGTACCGCACCTGACTGCGGTCATCGTTCTCGCCGTGGTCCTGGGCGCGGTGCACACGGTGGGCGCAGCCTGGCCGAAAGTGCGTCGCTCGGGTGCGACCGCCGCGGGATGGATACTTCTGGTCGGGATGGTGTGGACGGCATTGCTCGTGGTGAGTCCCGAGGCCATGTACCTCGCGTTCCCGTTGTTCTTTCTCCAGCTCCATCTGCTGCCGACGACGTGGGGCCTGACCGCGGTTGTTTGGACCACGCTCACGGCGATCGCTGGATTCTGCTGGCATCGAGGAGGTTTCGCGGTCGGAGCGTGGTGGGCCCGTCGCTCGGTGCCGCGGTCGCCATCGCCGTTGTTCTCGGCTACCAAGCGCTCTACCGCGAGAGCGAACAGCGGCGCGCGCTCATCGAGGAGCTGACCGCCGCTCGCGGAGAGCTGGCAGCGGCGGAGCGCGAAGCCGGGGTTCTCGGCGAACGTGAACGGTTGGCCCGTGAAATCCATGACACGCTGGCTCAGGGGCTGTCGAGTATCCATTTGTTGCTCCGCGCGGCGGAACGTCTACTCCCCGAGCGTGCGGAGGAGGCGAACACACATGTTGTACACGCCCGTGAGACGGCGTCGATCAATCTCGAGGAGGCGCGACGCTTCGTTCGTGCGCTGAGCCCGCCGGATCTGGAGAACGGTTCACTGCCCTCGGCGTTGGAACGATTGTGCGCCAGCACCTCTGCAGCTGCAGGGCTACCGGTCGATTGGCAGCTGTCGGGTGTTCCGGTACCCCTCCAGACAGCACACGAGGTTGCGCTGCTGCGCATCGCTCAGTCTGCTCTGGCGAATGCCACACAGCATGCTGATGCCACCCGGGTGGCGGTCACCCTGAGCTTCATGGACACCGAGGTGGCTCTCGATGTCGTCGACGACGGTGTCGGCTTCGATCCCGACACCATCAGCCATGGGGATCGCGGTTTCGGGCTACCGGGAATGAAGTCACGTGCTCGCTCACTGCAGGGCACCCTCGTGGTGGAATCGAGACCGGGCCTGGGCACCGCCGTCGCCGTCACTGTGCCCTTGGAGGTGCGAACATGATCCGTCTCCTGATGGCCGACGACCATCCGATAGTTCGCGCAGGGTTGCGCGCGGTACTCGAGACCGAGCCGGACTTCGTGATCATCGCCGAGGCGACGACGGCCGAGCAGGCGATCGAACTCTCCGCCGAACTCGAGATCGACGTGGTTCTCATGGACCTGCAGTTCGGTCCCGGTATGCACGGTGTCGACGCTATTGCCGCCATTGCCGCCTCTCCCGGCGCACCGCACGTACTGGTACTGACGACCTACGACACCGACGCGACATTCTCGCCGCCATCGAAGCGGGCGCCGTGGGCTACCTACTCAAAGACGCACCGCCTGATGATCTTTGCGCAGCGGTGCGCACTGCAGCAGCGGGAGGGTCGGCGCTCGCGCCTGCCGTCGCATCGCGACTGATGGACCGGATGCGGACACCCGGCAGCACACTGACGTTGCGTGAGATCGAAGTGTTGCAGTTGGTGGCAGACGGACACTCGAACGTGCAGATCAGTCGACGGCTGTTCCTGAGCCAGGCGACCGTCAAGTCCCATCTGGCCCATATTTACACGAAGTTGGGCGTGGATTCACGAACCTCTGCCGTGGCATCGGCAGCGTCCAAGGGGTTGATCCGGCATGGACAACATTGAATTGGGCTCGTCCTCGCGGACCGAAGGGGTGATCGAGATGTCCCCGCGCCGCAGCCTCTTGTCGTGGGTGCGCTGGGTGCCGTTGGCCTTGGTGCCGTTACTGCTGCTGGCCAGCAATTTTCCTGGCCAGTACCAAGTGCCGCTCTGGTACTGGTCAGCGGCGCTGGCCGCTGCGGCCGTCTTTCTGTTGGGCGGCCGGTGGCCGCTACCGGTCTCGCTCGCGCTGTCGGCGCTGGCGGTGCCCATGTTCCTCGCTGACGCGTGGGGGCTGTCGGAGCTGGTTCCTTATCTCGGTGCGGCCGGTCTGGCCGAGGTGGCTATGCGATCGACACGATCCGCGCCGGTGATCGTGGCCGGTGTGTGTTGGACGGTCGCGGTTCTGTGGGGGATTGCCGCCGGCGAGTCCTCGACCTTCTGGCGTCCCGCCACCGCGGTCGAGACTCTCGCCGTTGTCGGTCTGCCGTTGTTGTTCGGGCTGTATTTGCGGGCCCAGCGCCGCTTGGCCGCCACATATCGGGCGCGAGCCGCCGACGCCGACATGCGAAGGCTGGAGGATTCGGCGCGGGCCCGCTTGGCCGAGCGCGCCGCACTGGCCCGAGAGCTGCACGATCTGGTGGCCCATCACATGGCGTCCATCGTGTTGCGGATCGGTGTCGCGCAGCATGTCGTGGCGGAGGCCGACCCGCGCGTTCGAAGTGTGCTCGACGACGTCCACGACACTGCTTCGGGCGCTCTGGACGACATCCGCAGACTTCTCGTAGCGCTTCGGGATCCCTCGCCCGGAGAGGTGGCGTCGGTGGAGGCAGATTCGGTCTCGACCGAGATCGCTGCAGCCATCGAGCGCACCCGGGCCACGGGGATCACCGTGCATGCCGAGGTGGATACCGACCTCGGCGAGCTGGACACGATCGGAAGGCTCACCCTGCTCCGGGTCGTTCAGGAGTCGTTGACCAATGTTATGAAGCACGCGGATCCTGCCCAACCAGTGACTGTCTCGGTCGTCCGCGAGCACGACGGCGTGATCGCGTCCGTAGTCAGCCGTCTCGACGACCCAGCCGGGGCCGTCGACCCTGCCGGGCACGGATTGACCGGAATGGCAGAGCGCGTCGCGCTCGCCGGAGGCAAGCTCGAGGTCGGTGCCGAGGACGGGAGCTGGTCCGTCCGTGCCACGCTCACCACGTCCGATGCGGAACGTACACGATGATCCGCCTACTCATCGTCGACGACCAGCGCCTGGTCCGGGCCGGGCTGCGGATGCTCTGTGAATCGACCGAGGACATCGATGTCGTCGGCGAAGGTGCCAACGGCGCGGAGGCGATTCGTCTGGCCGCCGAGATGTCACCGGATGTCATCCTGATGGACCTACGGATGCCGGGCCTCGACGGAATCGAGGCCACCAGACACATCCTGGGTTCCGACTCTGCACCGAAGGTGCTGGTGCTCACCACTTTCGACGACGACGATCACCTCTACCCGGCTCTTGCGGCCGGCGCAGCCGGATTTCTCGTCAAGGACACCGAACCGGCCGAACTGTTGGACGCCATCCGTCGCGTCGTCGACGGCGAACTCCCGTTCTCCCCATTCCTGTTGCGAAGGCTGGTGAACCGGGCAGTCGAGGAGGGGCGCGCGGTCGAGCGCACCGAGAACGTGGAGCTGAGCCCGCGGGAGATCGAGGTTCTCGGGCTCGTCAGCGAGGGCTTGGGAAACCAGGAGATCGCGGACTGTCTGCATCTGGGGGTCTCGACGGTCAAGACACACGTGGCGAATTTGATGGCAAAGACCGAGTGCAACAACAGAGTACGACTGGCGGTGTGGGCGTATCGGCGCGGCAGCGCTCAATGACCGCCGTGCTGCATGGGTTCGTCCGCGGGCATCTGCATCGGGGTTGCAGTCTGGTTCGGTCCGAGGACCAGGAATTGGCCCATCATGCCCTGATCCTCGTGCCTCATCAGATGGCAGTGGAACATGTACGAATACGTCGGGTCCGTGTACTCGGTGAACCGCAATATCAACCGGATCGTGGTGCCGGGGGAAACGTAGATCGTGTCCTTCCACCCCGCCAGCGCAGGCACAGGCTTCGCACCGTCCACGTCGAGGACTTGAAACTGGACATCGTGCACGTGAAAGTTGTGCGGCCAGTTGTCCGCGTTGCGGATTGTCCACACCTCGGTGGTGTCGACGGCCGAGGTGAAGTCGACGCGATTCATGTCCATCTGCTCGCCGTTGATCATGAACCACTGCAGGTCGAAGCGACGCTCGTCGACTGCGGTGGCCGGGTCGAGCCGGGGGATGTCGGCGAGTACGGCCGGCAACGCCGGGGATCGTTCGGGTGTGGGGACCGGTCGAAGCTCGAGGACGTCGAAGGAATCGGTCAGTCCGTACTCGGACGCGGTGTCGCGGTCGATTCCTGGTTGATCGTCGAATGGGAACGCGCGCAGCATCATCGGCGAACCACCGCCCGCTGCAACGACGATCTCGACTCGTTCTCCGGGGCTGAGTGTGATGCGGCTCAACGGCAGCGGCTCGGTGAGCAGTCCACCGTCGCTGGCGATCATCGTGAAATCACGGTCGTCGGCGAATCCGAGGTTGTACATCCGTCCTCCTGACCCGTTGAGGATTCGTAGTCGCACCAGTTCGGTGCTCACCTCCAGCTGTGCGGCGGCGATTCCGTTCGTGATGATCGTGTCGCCGAGCAGGCCCGCGTCGGTCGGGTCGGACTCGTCGAGAGCACCGTCTGCTGTGAACCGGCGATCCTGGATGATCAATGGGAAATCGTCCACGCCATAGGTGTTCGGCAGGTCGAGAGAATCGGTATCGTCGTCGTCGATCAGGAAGATACCGGCCAATCCCCGGTAGGCATGTTTCTCGGTGACACCGTGCGGGTGGGGGTGGTACCACAGCGTTGCCGCCGGCTGGTTCACAGTCCACGTCGGCTCCCAGCGTCCACCCGGTGTGATCGTCTGGTGGGGTCCGCCGTCGTATCGCGCCGGGACGTGCACACCGTGCCAGTGCACGGTGGTGTCCTCTGGCAGCGCGTTGTCGATGGTGAACGCGATCGTTTCACCGCGCCGGGCCCGAATTGTCGGCCCCAGGATCGAACCGTTGAAACCCCATGTCGCGGTCTGCACACCCGGCACCATCTCGGTGTGGCCGGCCTGAGCGGTGAGCGTGAAGTGGCGGACACCGGCGGCATCGACGGTCGAGTTCGCCAATGGCGGCACCGGCAGCGGCCGGCGGCCGCCATTCGAAGTCGCGGCCTCGACCCCGGAAGAGGCGGACCCCGGAGTCGACTGCTTCACAGCGCATCCCGCCGACATCGCAATCGGCGCAGACGCCAACCCCACCAACAAGGTTCGTCGGCTCAACATGTTTCGGAC
Organism: Rhodococcus sp. BS-15; assembly: GCF_000813105.1. Classification (NCBI taxonomy): domain Bacteria; kingdom Bacillati; phylum Actinomycetota; class Actinomycetes; order Mycobacteriales; family Nocardiaceae; genus Rhodococcus; species Rhodococcus sp. BS-15. The sequence continues at coordinate 22,972 of NZ_BAOX01000017.1, forward strand.
CATGACGTTCACTGCACTCCTGGGTTTCTTGCGGCGTTCGACTACTTTGCTGTCGAAGCAAGTCTCCTGGGCGCGATAATCGTGGGCATCCACCCGCGGGCCACGGCTGGCGAAAAAGAACTCCACCGCTGGGACCTACCGCTACTTCAGAATCTGTGGTACGAACTCGACTCTCGTCAGGCCGGCGCGATAAGGCCACGGACGTCACCGAAGCCGATGCGCGACCCGTTCGCCCCTGGAGCACTCGCAGCGATGATGACGTCATCGCCGTCCTCGAGGAAGGTTCGGGTCTCCGCGCCGAGTTGCACGGGTTCTGCTCCGCACCAGGTCAATTCGATGAACGCGCCGCGCTGGTTCTTCTCCGGCCCGGAAATGGTGCCCGAGGCGAACAGATCACCGGTTCGGCTCGTTGCGCCGTTGACGGTCTCGTGGGCCAGCATCTGAGCTGGGGACCAGTACATCGCACTGTACGGCGGGTGGGAGACGACGTGACCGTTCCACGAGACCGTCAGGTCGATATCGAGAGCCCACGAACGAGATTCGCGGAGGTATTCGAGCGGCTCGGGGTCCTGAACCGGCGTCGAGACCCTCGCGTGTTCGAGCGCGAGCAGGGGTACCACCCACGGTGAGATGGACGTAGCGAAACTCTTGCCGAGGTTCGGGCCCAGCGGGACGTACTCCCAGGCCTGGATGTCGCGAGCCGACCAGTCGTTGACGATGACGGCACCGAACACGTGCTCGGAGAACTCATTCGGTGATATCGGACCGTCGGACGGAACGCCGACGACGAAGCCCATCTCCGCTTCGATATCCAGTCGCCGACTCGGACCGAAGGTGGGCACCGCCTCGTCGGGTGCCTTGCGTTGACCGCACGGTCGCCTGACGTCGGTACCGGAGACGACGACTGTGCCGGCCCGACCGTGATACGCAACGGGCAGATGCTTCCAATTCGGTAGCAGCGGTTCGGCATCGGGACGAAAGAGTCGGCCGAGGTTGGCTGCGTGGTGCTCGGAGGCGTAGAAGTCCACGTAATCGGCCACCTCGAACGGCAGGTGCATCGTGACATCGGAAACGGAGACGATCGCCTCCGCGGGGGTCCTGCCACTGATGAGCATGTCGGTGACGGACTCGCGGACCTCCACCCACCGACTGCGGCCGCGCGCCATGAAGGCATTGAGGCTGGTCGAGGCGAAATCTGAATCGTTGGAAGCGACAGAAAGATCGATCACATTGTCGCCGTAGCGAACTCCCACACGTGCGTCCGTGCCAGGAGTGCTGAAAATGCCGTACGGCAGGTTGTCGATTCCGAACTCGGAATCGGCGGGGATGTCGATGTGCGTCATGGACGGCGCTCCTTCGTCACTGGGGTGGGATGAGACCCAGGCGGACGAGATCGTCCAGAGGTTCGCGGATGCTGGATGTGCCGAACGACGCGAATGCGCGTTCACCTTCGACACCGGCCACAATGCCGGCCAGGACCTCTTCGTCCCGGATCGACAGTATCTTTTCGAGCTCGCCGACCCTAGCGCCGCTGTGCGCGGCTTCGGCGGCAAGTATCACGTTGAGAAAGCCGTGTTGCTCGAATCCGTTGTCGGGATCGGTATTACGGGCCGCTTGGTGCAAGCCCCCAGTGGCTTTGAAGTGGATCTCGCGCCGTGCCGCCTCGAAGATGGACGCAGCGAGTTCCCGTTCGTCTGGATACTGGTCGGCCGTGACGCCGCCGGTCCTGAATTCGGCGCGATACCCGAACTCGTCGACTGCGTCGAAGATGTCGTCTCGTCGGGTATCTCGCGGGATCTCGACGTAGATGTCGATGTCCTGAGTGATGGTGCGCAAGGCATCGATGTTCGTGCCGTTGGGGACGGCGACTTCGATGGATACAACCGTCACGCCTGCGGTGCGGTCGGCGGCGCGTAGGCCTGCCTCCACGCTGCCGGGGCCTGCAGGTGCGGTCAACGCCACGTCCATCCGAGCACCCAGGTCCAGCTCGGTTACCCGATCCATGGGAACGACCAGCGGTCCCACCAGGTCTGCGAAGGCACCGGCCCGGTAGTCGAGGTGTTGGCGCACAGCAACATCGAGCGGCGCGTTGCCGGGAGGGAAAACGGCGGAGTCGTCGCAGAGTCGACGAAAGAACGGAGGGATCATCGGTTCGGTCCCCGGCCGGCCCAGGTCCACGCATAGCCGGTGTCCTCACATGCGAGCGCACCTTCGCCGAGTTCGAGGGGGCGGAAGGTATCGACCATGACGGCCAGTTCGTCGAAGAACTCGGCACCGATGCTGCGTTCGTACGCTCCCGGTTGCGGTCCGTGAGCGTGACCGCCCGGATGTACCGAGATCGAACCCTGCCCGATGCCAGAGCCTTTGCGTGCTTCGTAGTCGCCGCCGACGTAGAACATGATCTCGTCGGAGTCGACGTTGGAGTGGTAGTACGGCACCGGAATTGCCATAGGGTGGTAGTCGACCTTGCGCGGAACGAAATTGCAGATCACGAAGTTGGCCCCTTCGAAGGCCTGGTGCGCAGGCGGTGGTTGATGCACCCGACCGGTGATCGGCTCGTAGTCGGAGATGTTGAACGTGTACGGATACAGGCAGCCGTCCCACCCCACCACGTCGAACGGGTGCTGCGGGTAGACGTATCGGGTTCCGACGATGCCCGTCGAACCACGGTGTTTGACAAGCACTTCCACGTCGGTTCCGTCGGCGAGCAGGGGCTCGGACGGGCCGTGTAGATCGCGCTCGCAGTAGGGAGAGTTCTCGAGCAACTGGCCGAACTTCGACAGGAAGCGCTTCGGCGGCGCGATGTGACCGTTGGCTTCGATGGCGTACGCGCGCAGGGTGCCGTCGGGAATCCAACGGTGCGTTGTCGCGCGCGGAATGAGCACGTAGTCGCCCTGCTGCGCCTGGAGAGCGCCGAACACCGTTTCGACGGTGGCAGAACCGGATTCGATGTAGACCATCTCGTCACCGATCGAATTGCGATACAGCGGAGAGTCTTTCGAGGCGACCACATATGAGAGCCGAACATCGGCGTTGCCGAGGACGAGGCGTCGGCCGGTGACGACATCGGTGTCGGCGACGACGGAGTCCGGAAACAGGTCGTGCAATTTCAGGTGCCGGGGCTTGAGCGGGTGATTGGGAGTGGTCGATTGATCGGGGAGTTCCCAGACCGTGGCGTCGACGATGGCCGACGGTATGTGGCGGTGGTACAGCAGCGACGAGTCCGAGGAAAAACCCTCTTCGCCCATCAGCTCCTCGTAGTAGAGGTTGCCGTCTGGAGTTCGGTGCTGAGTGTGCCGCTTCGGCGGAATCGATCCGAGCTGCCGGTAGTAGGCCACGCATCCTCCCGTTCGCTGCTGTTCGACTCGTCGGGGCACGGGCGAGCATCAGGGGCAACTCTAGTCACGAGTCATCCGATCGATATCCGGATCGAAGTCCACACCACGCGGCGCGGTCCCATTCGGGGTGGGCCATGATGGACCCATGAGCTCGAAGAACCTGTTCGGTGGCCCGCGGACCCTGCTGATCGTGGCAGCGGTGGTCATCGTGATCGCACTCGTCGCTGCCGCCGCGACGCTGATCGTTCGCGCCGTGCTCGGACCACCCGAGGGCGAGAACAAGTTCGAGATTCAGGGCTACGCCGTCGTACAGGTCGATCCCCAGGTCAGCGACCTCGCGCTCGCCACACGCTAGCCGACTCCGCGGCGACCTGCGGGTCGTGTGTCCGCTGAAAGTTTCGCCCGCCACGCGCGAATGTACGCAGCGTCGCGGCGGGTACCTCGTGCTCGGGAACCGGCTCGCCGGTCCACTCGCAGTCACGTACGAAGATCATGCTCGACGCCACCGCGTCGGCACTGTGGTCCTCACGCAGTGGGCCGGAAATTCGGCCGAGAAAATAGTCGCCGCTTTCGGTCCGGGTCCAGATCCAGGATCCGTCCTGAACCTGCTCGAATCGTTCGACGCGTCGTATCGAACGTTCGTCGTCGGCCGACATTCCGCAGAGACCGAGGGTGAGGGCACGCTCGACGCCGTCCGGCATGGGAGCGCGATAGACGGCGTCCGGCATACAGCCGAGCGTAGCGATGCTGGCCAGAATGCCCAATCGGTGCTAACTTGAAGGTTCAACCTAAGTACTCAGAAGGACCCGCCATGACATCTGTGATCAACCCGCCGGTCGCGGGTGCAGCGTTCGACGCATTTCTCGCCGATACCGCACCGACCAGTCGGTCGCAGCAGATGTGGACCCCGAACGACGGTCCGATGCCCGCGCTGTACATCAGCCACGGCGCACCCCCGGTCTTCGACGACGCACTCTGGATGAACGAACTCTTCACCTGGTCGCAGTCGATGCCCAAGCCGAAGGCGATCCTCATCGTCAGCGCGCACTGGGAAGAGGCCCCGCTGAGCCTGTCCGCATCGGCGGCCGCAACTCCGCTGGTCTACGACTTCGGTGGATTCGCCCAGCGTTACTACTCAATGGAGTATCGGACGCCCGACGCCGAGATATTGGCCGCACGCGTGGCCGCAGCAATCCCGGCCTCGGAAAACCTGCATCGGCACACTTCTCGCGGCCTCGATCACGGTGCCTGGGTGCCGCTGAAGGTCATGTACCCCTACGCCGATGTTCCCGTTCTGCAGTTGAGCCTGCCCACGCATGCCCCCGATCGGCTGATGGCGATCGGCGCTGCGCTGAAGGAGCTTCGAGCCGAGGGAGTGCTGGTGATCGGTTCCGGATTCATGACGCACGGACTGCCGTTCCTCTCGCGGGAGAACTTCGTCACCAACACCGTGCCGACCTGGTCGGAGGACTTCGATCTCTGGGCCGCCGACGCATTGTCGCGCGGTGACGTCGCGACTCTGGCGGACTACCGCAGCGTCGCACCGGGAATGCCGTACGCCCACCCCACCGTCGAACATTTCACGCCACTGTTCGTCACCCTCGGTGCCGCCGAAAATCCCGAAGCTCCGGTGACCACTGCCATCACCGGCTTTCAATTCGGCTTGGCGAAGAGGTCCATCGCGGTCGCGTGACGTCGCAGGAAGGCGGGCGTGATCGGTTCCAGTTGGGATCAGTTCACTTCTGAATCTTCTTCGATTCGGGGATTGTTAACCACGCCACTTCGCTCTACAGTTCTGAACACCATCTCGGACATCGGTGTCCAAGATGGATGGATGCGCTGTACGAACCATCGCCGGGCGCGCCTCCTGTGGATCCCGTCCTCCGGCGCGAAGGAGTGCACCCGTGTCTTCTGCCCGATCTTGGACGCTGCGTACAGCAATCAGCGTGATGACCGCCGCAGCGGCTTTCGCCGCTATGACGACGCCCGCTGCTGCTGCACCTGATTCGCCCGAGGTGGAAATTCAGCCACCGCTGGCACCGTTCACCTGGCCCAAGATTCCTGAGTTCGACACCGGCTTCTACCTTCCGCCCGCCGACGTGGTGGCCGCGGCCGCGCCAGGCCAGATCATCGCTGCACGGCCCGTCGAGCTGGCCACCCTCAACGTGATTCCCACCCAGGTCGACGCGTGGCAGTTGTCGTTCCGATCCAACAACGGACGCGACGAGCCGATAGCTGCGGTGACCACGGTCATCAAGCCCCGCGGCGTGCCCGCGGCACCGCGGCCGCTGATCTCCATCCAGCTGGCCGAGGATTCTCTCGCTGCGTACTGCGCGCCCTCGTATGCGATGCGTGCTGGCGCGATTCCCTGGCCGGTGACCGGCGCGGTGACGTCGGGTGCTCAATTCCTCGAGGTGCAGGCAGCGTTGGCCCAAGGATGGGCGGTGTCGGTACCCGATCATCAAGGCCCGAACAACTCGTTCGCCGCAGGGCCGGTCGCCGGTCGGATCACACTCGACGGCATCCGAGCGGCCGAGAACTTCGCGCCGATGCAGTTGGCCGGTCAGGCCACCAAGGTGGGGATGAGCGGTTACTCCGGCGGCGCGATCGCCACCGGACATGCAGCCGAACTGGCCGGAAGTTATGCTCCCGAACTCGACATCGTCGGAGTCACCGAGGGCGGAACCCCGGCCGAACTCGGGGCATTGGTCGACAATGCGAACAACACCCTGGGCTCGGGCATCGTCGCCGCAGGAATCATCGGCGCCAGTCGAGAGGATCCCGAGTTGGCCGGCTTCATCGACGAACACATCGACCCGTTCGGTAGGGCGCTGTTCGCGGCCAAGGACAATCTCTGTGTCGGCTACTCGTCAGCGCTGCTGCCGTTCGTCAACCTCAAGGGTTTCCTGCACACCGAAGGCGACCCGATTCAACATCCTGTGGTGAAGAAGGCCCTGTCTGCGATGCAGCTCGGCGGCACCACTCCGAACATGCCGCTCTACGTCTACCATTCCAACCTGGATTGGCTGGTGCCGGTCGGACCGGTCAACGCGATGGTCGATTCGTATTGCAGCCGTCCGGGTGCCGATGTCACGTACACCCGCGACCATTTCAGTGAGCACATCACCCTGGAGTTGATCGCCTTTCCGAGCGCGGTGTTGTGGATGCGCGATCGCTTTGCCGGTATTCCGGTGGAACCGGGTTGCCGAACGAACGATGTCGGTTCGATGGCGCTCGACACGAGTGCACACCCACTCTTCGTCGATGCGGTAGCGAGATAATCGCCGGACTGTTCGGTAAGCCGATCGGGGGGTGATGGAACCGATCGTCGACGGAGCTGGGAACGGTCTGTCGCCTGTAGACTCCCTCGGTGACTGTCGCCGATGATCAGGGCCGCATCTACGCCGGACAATCCTCCTCTGCTCGGAAAGCCGATCGTCGTGCACGGTTCTTGCAGGCCGGAATCGAGGTCCTCGGGGTACGCGGCTACGCAGCCACCTCGGTGTCGGATATCTGCGCTGCTGCCGGTCTGGCACGCAGCCAGTTCTACAGTGAGTTCGCCAACCGCGAGGCGCTGCTCGTGGACGTCTACGACCTGATCCAAGACGATGCGCTGGCCGCTGTCGTGGCCGCCCTCGACGATCAGGTCGACCGAGATCGTCGCACCCTGGTCGTTGCCGCCATGACGGCCCTGGTGGGATCGATCGGAAACGATCCACGCCGAGCGCGAATCTCCTATCTGGAGATGTTGGGTGTCAGCGACGGCGTCGAACAGCACCGGGCGCGCCGTCGTGCACAATGGGTGGAGTTCTTCGAGAACACCCTTCGTTCGGAAGTCGGTCCCGATTTCGTTCCCCCGGGTGGATACCGTTCGGCTGCAACGGCATTCCTCGGGGCGCTCACCGAAATCGTCTCCGACTGGTCCCGTACCGCTCCTCCTCGCCCACCCATCGAACAGATCGTGGAGACGATGGTTGCCGTCCTGGGAGCGTTCGTTCCGGACCTGACCTGATCCGCAGCCTGTCGCGCAATACAGTGGACCGATGACGCATGCCACCGGTCCACTCGCAGGACTCGTCGTCGCGGATTTCTCTCGCGTACTCGCGGGCCCGTACGCGACGATGATGCTCGGCGACATGGGGGCCGAGGTCATCAAGATCGAAAGGCCAGGAACCGGCGACGACACCCGATCGTGGGGACCGCCACACGACTCCGCCGGAACGGCAACGTATTTCAACTCCGTCAACCGGAACAAGACGTCTCGATTCATCGACCTGCAATCCGAGAGCGGGGCAGCCGAGGTGCGCGAGATCATCTCGGGCGCAGATATTGTGATCGAGAACTTCCGAGCCGGTGCGATGGACCGCCTCGGCCTGGGGTATTCGATGCTCTCGCAGCGTAATCCCGGTCTGATCTACTGTTCGATCACCGGATTCGGCACCGGCGGCGGAGCGGCGCTGCGGGATACGACCTGGTGGTTCAAGCGGTCGGCGGGCTTATGAGCGTCACCGGGTCCGACGCCGAGACGCCCACCAAGGTGGGAGTGGCGATGGTCGACATCGTCACCGGACTGCACGCGCTCAGTGGAATCCTTGCGGCACTGCATCATCGATCGAACACCGGTGCGGGCCAGCAGGTACACACCTCACTGATGGCATCGGTGCTCTCGGCGTTGAGCAACCAGTCGGCGGCCTATCTCGGGGCCGGCGTCGTGCCCGTCCCGATGGGCAACAAGCACCCCTCGCTCGTACCGTACGAGGTGTTCGAGACCGCAGATCGACCGCTCGCACTGGCCGTGGGAAACGATCGGCAATTCGCTGCCCTGGTCGAGGTGCTCGGATTCCCTGCACTGGCCGAGGACGATCGCTTCTCCACCAACACAGCTCGCGTCGAACATCGAGATCACCTGGTCGACGCGTTGACCTCGGCATTGCGCGCTCGGACTGCCGACGAGTGGTACCGAGATCTGATGGCCCGCAACGTTCCCGCGGGACCGGTCAACTCGATCGAGGAGGCCTTCGCGTTCGCGGAGTCACTCGGGCTGGAGCCGCGGGTTCAGGTGCCGGAATCCGTTGCCGACGGAGTCAGAAACCCACTGGACTTCTCGGCGACACCGGTGAACTACCGCCTGCCACCCCCCGCGCTCGGGTAGTCGACCTGCAACTTTTGCTCCACTCCGGGGCGTGAGCTGGGGAATCCCCGGTCTGCAACACCGAAGTGGAGCATCCGTTGCACTCTCACTCCGCTAATTCAACGCCCACTTCACTGACACGCTCACGCTGACGGTCTGTTGTCCCGGCTCGATGGGCACTGCCGTGTCGAACGAAGTGGCGGACTCGCCGAACGACCTCGGCTGCTCCTGGCCGGTGATCGACTCCGTGATCGACAGAACGTCCCCGAGTTCTCCGCCTGCGAGTGACGCGTACTGCTCGGCGCGGTTGCGGGCGTCGGCGAATGCCCTGGACCGGGCATCGGCGATCAGCTCGGAATCGTCGTCGATCTTGAAGGAGACCCCGGAGATGCGGGTCGCGTTTCCGCCGGCCGACGTGGCGTCTCCCAGCACTGCGGACGCCCTCGACAGGTCGCGAACCGTCACCTGCAGGGTGTTGGTGGCCTGATAACCGGAAATCGCAGAGGTGCCGCCCGGCAGTGCGCCGGAGTACTGCGGATCGATCGACACCTGCTGAGTCTGGATGTCCTCGCGGGCGACACCGGCCGCGACAACCGCGTCCGTGACGTCACTCACGGCCGCATTCGCCTGTTCGATGGCGGCGGTGACGTCCTCGGCCGTGGCCTGAACGCCGATCTGGGTCGTCAGCATGTCTGGCGCACCTTGCACTTCTCCGACGCCGTTGACGTTCACCCCCGGAGGTCCATCGGCAGGCGAGGTCGCTGGACTGCTGCAGCCCGCGGTCAACGCTACGGCCAGCGTCAGGGCCGATAAGCAGGATCCGAACATCCATCGATTTCGACTCATCGCCGTAGTGTCCACCATGACAGTCGAATTGGAAAGACTCAGGGCTTGCGATACTCGGCGTCGAACGTCACGGTGACCTCGTCGACCACCTTCATGGCTCCGAACATCTGCGAATACGGGGTGATCTTGTAATCCGATTGACGCACAGCAGTTTCCGAAACGAGATGCCACCGATCTCCGAGGTCGGTGACGTTCACATCCACGGTGACCTCCCTCGAAACGCCGTGGATCTCCGCCATGCCGGTCAGTCGAAATCCGGTGTCGACGGCGGTGATGTCGGTCGATCGGAATGTGATCGACGGGTATCGGCCGGCGTCGAAGCTCTTGAGCGCGTTGGCTTTCGCTACTATCTTCTCCGGTCCGATCAAGGGCGTCAGTCCACCCTCGCCGTCGATCACATCGATCGATCCCACCTCGCGTCCAGGGTGACCGCGGTGGGTGCGTCCCCGGACCACTCGACGGTGGCGGTCCAGGAGGTCACCGCAATCGTGAGGCGATGCCCCATCTTGGATGCCTTTCCGGTGACATCCGTCCGGACAGCCAACTGTCCGCCGTGCGATGCGTCGAGCGTCCAGGTCTCGGTACTCATACCCCGACTGTATCGGTCCTGCAGAACCGATGAAGGGACGCGGCGCAGGTGGTTAGGGTGGAGCCATGTTCTCCAATTCCCCTCGAACATTCGTCGCCGACGCCCTCCGCGGTTTCGTCGCCGCCACCGACGACGTCACGTGGCATGCCGATCCCGGATTTCTGACCCGCCGCTACCGCATCTCCGACGGTCAGGTCGCCCTGCTGTCCGGTGGGGGATCGGGCCACGAGCCGCTGCACGCCGGCTTCATCGGACGCGGCATGCTCACCGGCGCGTGCCCGGGTCTGATCTTCACCTCACCCAACGCGCTCCAGGTGCACGAGGCATCGAAGGCCGTGGACTCCGGCGGCGGAGTGCTGCACATCGTGAAGAACTACACCGGCGACGTGATGAACTTCATGATCGCTCGAGAGCTGTTGCAGGAAGACGGTATTGCGGCCGACGTCGTTCTCGTCGACGACGACGTGGCCAGTGAGAGCGAGGACGGTCCAGGTCGACGCGGCACCGCAGCAACCATCGTCGTCGAAAAGGTGTGCGGCGCAGCAGCGGAACGCGGCGACAGCCTGCAGGCGGTGGTCGCGCTGGGGCGTCGAACCGCGGAGAACGCACGCAGCATGGCGGTCGCGCTGAACCCGCCTACGTTGCCGGGAGCGGACGAACCGTCCTTCGAATTGCCCAAGGAAGAGATCGAACTCGGCATCGGTATCCACGGAGAACGCGGCACCGACCGCGTATCCCAGCTGCCCGCTCAGGAAATCGTGGAGAAGCTGACCGAGCCCATCGTGGATTCGCTCGGATTGAAGTCGGGCGAAACGGTGATCGCGATCGTCAACGGGCTCGGGGCAACGCATCCGCTGGAACTGCATCTACTGTTCGGCGAACTCTCGGAATACCTCCACGGCAAAGGGATCGAGATTTCCCGCTCGCTGGTCGGGAGCTTCGTCACAGCGCTGAACATGGGCGGAGCCTCGATCACCCTGGTCCGCGCAGACGACGAGATGCTCGAACTCTGGGATGCACCCACCGACGCACCCGGCTGGCCCAACGCATCGAGCCGTGGCGCGAAACCGGTGGCCGAACGCGGCGCATTCGGACCGACCTTCACGCCGTCCGACACCGGCGACCGATCGGCGTTCGTCTCGGAGTGGATCGGGTCGTGGGCGCAGCGGGTACTCGACGAGGAACCGGCCCTGACCGAGCTGGACCGCAAGGCAGGCGACGGCGATTTCGGAACCAACATGGTGGCCGCCCTCGAACAGCTCGATCTGGACGCTGTGAAGGAAAGCTACTCGGCAGCAACGGTATTCGAGGGGGTGAGCGAGGCCTACCTCGGCCACGCAGGCGGTACGTCCGGAGCGCTGTTCGGCATCTGGTTCCGCCAGTTCTACCGGACGATGCTCGAAACCGAGCCGGATCTCGCGGCTATCGGACAGGCCGCCAGGGCAGGACTCGACAGCATCACCGAACTCGGTGGCGCCCGGGTGGGCGACAAGACGATGGTCGACGCTATCGCCCCGGCCGTCGACGCGCTCGAGAAGGACGGCGGCACCCTGCAGGACGCTGCCGACGCGGCGAAATCCGGAGCCGAATCGACGAAGGACATCACTGCCAACCGCGGCCGCGCCAGCTACGTCGGTGAGGCCGCACGCGGCGTCGTCGACCCCGGTGCGCTGGTCATGGCCTGGTTCTTCGAGGCAGCAGCTAGCTCAGCGAATTGAGAAAGACCTCCGCGATCGCTTCGAGGCCCGCCTGATCGTCGGCGTCGAAGCGGTCCGGTACAGGGCTGTCCAGATCGAATACACCGATCAGGGTCTCGCCCTGGTACAGCGGTACGACAACCTCGGAGCGAGTGTTGGCGTCACACGCGATGTGGCCCGGGAAAGCATGAACGTCGGCGACGCGTTGCGTCTCACGGGTGGTCGCCGCCGCGCCGCAGACACCCTTGCTCAGGGCGATGCGCACGCAGGCGGGCTGACCCTGAAACGGCCCGACCACCAGTTCGGTGCCGTCGAACAGGTAGAAGCCGACCCAATTGACCTCGGGCAGAGCGTGATACACCAGCGCAGACAGGTTGGCGGCGTTGGCGACGAAGTTCGATTCCTCGAACACCAGTCCGCGGGCCTGCTCGGTGAGCTGCTGGTACTGCTCTACCTTGGAACCGTTGAGTTCGGTCGAGGTGAAAGACATGTTCCGAGTCTAAGCGCACACCCCAGCACCACCAGATACGCCGACATGCCGCCCACTTGAATCCGTTGCGCGATGCCGAGGCCGTACTCACCGGGCAGATTGTCGGCGATCAGCAGCCACGCGGTGGCCAGCGTCGTGACGATCAGAACAGCCAGGCCGAGCGTGCGAAGCAGCGGGTAGAGCCGGTAGCGGAACGCGGCCACCGTGAACGCGATCATGACGGTGAAGATCGCGAACACCGCGACGGTACTGGTCAGAGCGTGTAAATGGTGAAGTTGGGGAAACAATCCGCTCGGATCGATCGGGCAACTCGGATCGTTGGCCGCTACACACTCGAGGGGGAGTTTCGCGTCGGCGATGGTCGCGATACCGAAGATGCCCGACGCCACCCAGCCGGTGACGACAAGCCGTCGACGCGGGGTTGCCAGGAAGCCGAGAATCGCCGCGAGGATCATCAGCGAACCCGTGACGACGTCTGCGGTGGAGAAGAATTCGCGGTACGGCTGATCGCGGGCGTCGAGTTCGCTGAGGAACGATGTGGTCGGGTCGAGACCGGTGTCGAGGAAGAATTCGGCCACCCAGGCGGAGTACAGCAGTCCGGCGAGGATCAAGCAGATCGCCGCTACGACGCGTCGGATATCCACGCCTTCAGTTCTCGAACGCACCGACCAAGGCTATCCAGTCAGGACATCGGCGGCTGCCACAGCCAGCGCTGTCGCGGACTCGCAATCGTCGGCCAGCACGGACAGTGTGGGAACCGTGCGGGCATAGCGCGCGGCAGAGTCGTCCGTCTCGGGCATGCCGAGCACGGGGTTGCCCAACACGATGTCCGCGAAGCACGACGAGTCCAGGGCGCGTGTGTCGACGGTGTAGTTGCCCTGCCGGACGGTCTCGCTGTCCGTCGAACGCAGATCGGCATCGACGTAGGTGAGCGTGACGTCGAGCATCATCAGGTTGTCTTCGAACGTCGACGAGGATGCCGTGAAGTGGCAACGGTACGGAGCGGCGGGAGGGTTCCACCGGCCCACCGTCCACGTTGCGGGCAAGTGTTCGAGGACGGCACACGGATCTTTCATGGCCAGCGGGAGGCTGTACTTGGAATCGGCCCGCAAAGGTGGGTCGTTCAGCAGGCCGAGTGCGGTTTCGGCGACGGTTGTCGCCGCAGGACACGCGTCCGCGTCGGCGCGGTAGACGTCGATCGTGGCAAAGCTACGACCGGATTCGGTGAGGAAGCCGTCCATGGCCCCCGGGGTGGCACCGTCGAACTCGTCGCGAAGCGGAAAGCTGATGCGGCACGACCCTCGCGAGGAGTCTTCGAGGAACACCTGTTCGCCACCGATCGTAGTCTGCTCGAAGCGAGGATCGTCCGGCGTCGGCTGATACCCGTTCAGATCGATGGAGACGGAGTCGGTGGCGCTCGATTTCGCGGGCTTCAGGCTGGCCGAGCACGTGCTCAATTCGCCGTCGGGCCGCAGCTGCACCACTGCGCCCAAGGGCGCGAGGTCGTCCTCGGTGAGAAAACCGCAGGGGTCGAGGCTGCGTACGAACGCCGCCGAGTCCGCGAGGTACCGGTCTGCGTCGGACATCTCGAACCCGTATCTGTTCTGTGGCGACGAACTGCTTGCGGGGAACGCATTGCCGAGCAAGACCACCGCGCATCCGCTCGTCGATACCGACATCGCCAGCGCCAGCGCCACGAGCAACCAACTTCTACGCACCGTTTCCCCCGAACTCGAATCAACCGATCATGGGGTTGGACGCGCGGGGACCGTCTGAGGTTTCATTCTGTCGTGAGTTCGTTCTCGACGCGGTCGGCCGCCACGGCGGGATCCTCGTGTTCCCAGATCCGCACCACACGCCAGCCCTCCGCGAGCAGCTTCTCGTCGGTGTCGCGATCACGGGCGACGTTGGCCGCCAATTTGTCGGCCCACCACTGGGCGTTGTTGCGGGGCTTGGTCGCGTGCACCGGGCAGCTGTGCCAGAAGCAGCCGTCGACGTAGACCGCGACCTTGCGCTTGGGAAAGACCAGATCTGCTCGACGCCTTATGTCCTTCAGCGGAGCGCGATCGACGAAATAGCGCAGACCTCGACGGTGCAGCGCCTGCCGCAGCGCCACCTCGGGTTTGGTGTCGCGGCGTTTCTGCTTGCTCAGTCGCGCACTGGTCTTGGCGTCGGTGGCGGGCCGGTCTGCGCTCACACCGGAACCCGCTCGGCGTACCCGCCATGCGCTCGAGATGGGCGTCGAGGTCGTCGAGAAAGCCGTCGACGAAACGGAGGTTGCCGGTTCGTGCCCGCTTGAGGAACCCGGCGGTGGCTCTCGCGGAGAGCAGCTTTGCGTCGTCCAGGAAATCGATCAGGTCTTCGTAAGGCTCGTGCACCGGCATGGTCGATACCGTCACCTTGAATGTCGTCCGATCGCGTCCCCACGCTGCAGTCGGCCAGGCCTGACCAGGGAGCAGAGCCAGATCATTGGAGGCGTCGTGCGGCTTCGGGTCGTCGAGGGCGCTCGCCGCCCATGACGCCATCCGCACACTGACGGCATTGCCGACGAGCTTCCAGCGATGTCCGCTGCGGACGCCGGGCTGCTGGACGGCGGGCAGCGTCCACTCCGGATCGAAGCCCTGCAGACGCTCGGCACCGATGATGCCGGGAGTGACGATCTCCCTGACGGCAACCGAACCGCCGGGGGACTGGCGATGCCCAGCGACGATCCGCCCTTGAGCGTCGGGACCGCATTGACCGCCCAGCCCAGGCCGCGAATGCCCTCGGTCCAGTAGAAGCCGCACGGCTGGGTGGTGGGATCGCCGTCGGGCAGCGGTCCTGCATCCTGCGAGAACAGCACCTCCCGCGGATCGTCGGTGCGCGAGGCCAGCATCACCACGCGCTGGCGACGCTGCGGCAAACCGAACGCCCGGGCGTCGACGACGCGGTAGGCCCACATGTACCCGAGGTCCTCGAGCGCATCGGTGATGTGTCGCATGGCGGCCCCGCGGCCGAGCTGCAGCATGAACGGCACGTTCTCCATCAGCAACCACCGCGGACCGCGTCGACGCGAGACCAGCCGAAACACCTCGTCCACCAAACCGGAACGGGCACCGGTGATGCCAGCGGTGCGTCCGGCCTGGGAGAGGTCCTGACACGGGAAGCCGGCCGCGACCAATTCGGTGTCGGCGGGCAGGCTCCGGAGAGTGGTGACGTCGGTGTGCAGGGGTGTCTCGGGCATCCGCGCTCGAAGGACGGACCCGGCTCCGGGATCGATCTCGCACAGCAACTGCGTCGTCCACCCTGCGTCGGCCAGCCCCAGC
>NZ_BAOX01000016.1:0-38772 GCF_000813105.1 Rhodococcus sp. BS-15
GGAGGACGGGTCGAGTCAGCATGCCGATGTGATCCTGTGGGCCACCGGTTTTCGCAGCGCCCTCGACCACCTCGCGCCGCTGCGCCTGCGCGGGCACGGCGGCGGAATCGTCATGGATGGCCGGCTCACCACCCGGGTGGCCGCGAACCATCGCGTGCACCTGCTGGGCTACGGGCCGTCTGCCAGCACGATCGGGGCGAACCGAGCCGGGCGAGCCGCGGTGACGGAACTGCTGGAGACTCTGGGTTAACCGAGCTGCTCGGCCACGAACTTCGCCAGCGCACCCAGTCGCGCCCGGCTCGGCATGGAGGTCGGAACACCCAACGCATCCAACGGCGCCGACGTCACCGGCCCGACGCAGATCGCGGCGACAGGGCCCCGAAGTGCGTCGAGGAAAGCGTCGAGCAGGCCGTTGTCCTTCGCGGTCGACAGCAGAGATGCCACCGCGGGGGCGCTGGTGAACGTGACTGCATCCACGCGACGGTCGATGATCTGCCCCAACAGGTCGATCAGCGGAGCCTGATCCACCGGGCGGATCCACCGATACACCGGAACCGGCCGCACGTGTGCCCCGAGTTCGCTCAGTGCGTCGTTGAGATGGATCGTCGGTTCCCACTCGGTGATCACCCCGTGCAGCTGAACCGCGATGTCCACCCCGGCAACACCTTCGGCCTCGAGATGATCGGAGACTTCCTGGGAGGCCTCGGTGGCCGGCGACCACTCGTCCCGCAGCCCCGCACCGCGAATGGCACCGCGTGCCTTGGGCCCTCGGGCGATGATTCGCGAATGCGCAAGGGCGGCAACGAGATCATCACGAATACCCCAGTCGGCGGCCGCGTCGAGCCAGCCCCGAAAACCGATACCGGTGCTGATCACCACGATCTGCGGCGGTCGTTCGACGATGCCCTCGGTGGCCGACCTCAACTCGGAATCGTCGATCAGGGGCAGAACGTGAATCGCCGCGGCGTGAACGATGTTCGCGCCGCGGCGTTCGAGCATGGTGGCCAATTCGTCTGCACGCCGCTCGGCGGTGAGGGCAACGGTCTTGCCGTCGAGCGAATCGGACATGGGTACAGACTAGGCCCCCGATGTGCGTGGGATAGGAGTGCAGCCTGCGGAACGACCAGGAAACACTTCGTAGCCCGCTACGAAGTTCCGCTCACATCAGCTGCTGAACTTGTCCGGGTCCGGGCCGGTGCGGCCGTCTGCGGAGTCCAGCGCGTTGATCTGCTGAATTTCGTCGTTGCTGAGCTCGAAGCCGAACACGTCGAAGTTGCTGGCGATGCGCTTCGGGGTCACCGACTTGGGGATCACCACGTTGCCGAGCTGGATGTGCCAGCGCAGGATGACCTGGGCCGGGGTGACACCGTGTGCGTCGGCGATCTTCGCGAACACCGGCTCGTCGAGGATGGTGCCCGATCCCAGTGGGCTCCAGGCCTCGGTGGCGATGCCCTTCGAGGTGTGGAATGCGCGCAGCTCTTCCTGGATCAGCCGCGGATGCAGCTCGATCTGGTTGACCGACGGCGTCTCGCCGACGGCGTCGATCAGCTTCTCCAAGGTGGGGATGGTGAAGTTGGAGACACCGATGGAACCGATGCGGCCGTCTGCCTCGAGCTTCTGAAACGCCTTGAAGGTGTCGATGTACTTGTCGCGGTCGAGCTGCTGCCAGTGAATGAGGTACAGGTCGAGGTACTCGAGTCCGAGGCGATCCATGCTGGCGTCGAATGCCTTCAAGGTGGAGTCGTAGCCCTGGTCGTCGTTCCACAGCTTGGTGGTCACGAACAGCTCGTCACGGGCGATGCCAGATTCTGCGATGGCCCGGCCGGTGCCGGTTTCGTTCTCGTACACCTTGGCGGTGTCGATGCTGCGGTAGCCGACCTTCAATGCCTCGGTCACTGCGGCCTGGGCACCGTCGTCGGGCACCTGCCACACACCGAACCCCAGCTGGGGAATGGACGTGCCGTCGTTGAGCACGATGGTCGGGACAGTACTGGTCTCGGCTGAATACGTCATACGAATGGCAACGGGCGGCACGGTGAATCTGTTCCCATCCCGCCAGAGATACTTGTTCGGTGACTGCCACGCTTCGTATCGATGATCTCGCCGCTTTTCACGGCGATCGAACCCTGTTCTCCGGCCTCGATCTGACGGTGGCCGAGGGTGATGTGATCGGGCTGGTCGGGGCCAACGGTGCGGGCAAATCGACCTTGTTGACGCTGCTCGCGGGGGTCGGAACGGCCGATCACGAAGGTGAGATCTACACCAGCCCGCCCGACGCGACCGTCGGCTATCTGGCTCAGGAGCCCGAGCGCATCGTCGGGGAGACCGTGCTGGACTTCCTCGGTCGACGCACCGGGGTCACGGCGGCAGAATCTGCGATGAACGCCGCCGCCGAGGCTCTCGGTTCGAGTGACGAGGACCTGTACACCCCGGCACTGGAGCGATGGCTGGCGCTCGGCGGCGCGGATCTGGCGGAGCGAACGGCGAAGGTGCTGGCGGACCTCGGTCTCGAGGTGGACGGATCTGCACTGATGACGGACCTGTCGGGCGGGCAGGCGGCCCGAGCCGGGCTCGCCGCGATTCTGCTCGCTCGCTACGACATCCTGCTGCTCGACGAGCCCACCAACGATCTCGACCTGGCAGGCCTCGAACAGCTCGAGCAGTTCGTCGTCGCCACACGGGCCGCCATCGTCGTCGTCAGTCACGATCGAGAGTTTCTGGCGCGAACGGTGACGGGTGTCGTCGAGCTCGATCGGGCGCAGCGGCGCATCGATGTGTACGACGGCAGCTATCAGTCGTATCTGGCGGAGCGGGAAATCGCGCGCCAGCATGCCAGGGAGAAGTACGACGAGTTCGCAGACACCAAGTCCGCGTTGGAGTCTCGGGCGCAGATGCAGCGGAACTGGATGGAGTCGGGGGTACGTAATGCGCGACGCAAGGCCACCGACAACGACAAGATCGCCCGCAAGACGCGCGCCGAATCGACCGAGAAGCAGGCCGCGAAAGCCCGTCAGACACAGCGCCGCATCGAGCGCCTCGAGGTGGTGGAAGAGCCCCGCAAGGAGTGGGAACTGCGGATGGAGATCGCCGCGGCTCCCCGTAGCGGCACCGTCGTCTCGGTGTTGGACGGTGCTCTCGTACGGCGATCCGGGTTCACGTTCGGCCCGGTGACGACGCAGATCGACTGGGGCGATCGAATTCTGATCACGGGGCCAAACGGCTCCGGCAAGACGACGTTGCTGTCGGTTCTGCTGGGCAGGCTCAGCCCGGACGAGGGCACGGCCTCTCTCGGTTCCGGAGTCGCCGTCGGTGAAATCGACCAGGCGCGAGCATATTTCGTCGGCGAGGGCACAGTGTCCGACGCCTCAGTGCCGCAGTCCCTGAGTGGCCGGACGCCGAAGTCCGCACCCTGCTGGCCAAGTTCGGTCTACGCGGCGACGATGCACTGCGGCCTGCATCCTCCCTCTCGCCCGGTGAACGAACCCGAGCGGCACTCGCACTGCTGCAGGCCCGCGGAGTCAATCTGCTGGTGCTCGACGAGCCGACCAACCACCTCGACCTACCTGCCATCGAACAACTCGAACGCGCGATGGAGAACTTCGAGGGCACACTGCTGCTGGTGACCCACGACCGCAGAATGCTCGACACGGTCCGCAGCACTCGCCACTGGACCATGGCCGACGGACAGCTGTCGGAACTGTAGTCGCGGGGTCGAAATCGGGTGCAGCTGACCGCGGTCAGCGCGGTCAGCTGCACCCGATTCATCTCAACTAAGCAGAATTTCGTTCACCTCGGCGGCGGGATTCATCGGCAGCCCGTGGTGCGTGGCGTTCTCGAGTATCACCGTCCTCGCACTCGGCAGAACGGCATGCACAGCCGCTTCGATGCCAGCGGCGTTGTGCACCTTCCCCTTCCCGGCCAGGACCACGGTGGTGTGCACATCGAAGTTCTCGAACGCAGCAGGCTTCGGCCGCTTCGGAACGATGGTCTTCGCCGTCGGGAAATGTGCGGCACCGAGCGCGAGCACGTCGAGCCAGTCGGAATCCAAAGCCAGGCCATCGGTCTCCCACGCTACGAAGCGCCGCTGCCGTTTCGCGTTGGGAGCGAGCAGGATCGGCAGGGCATGCAGCAGGTACCGCGGACTCATGGAGCCGAAGCAGGCGTTGGGATCGAGCAAGGTGAGCGCGTCGACGCGGCTTTCGTTGCGCAGGGCGTAGGCCAGAGCGATCATTGCGCCGTAGGAATGTCCGCAGAGCGCCGCGGTGGGCTGATCGAGCTCATCCAGCACCGCCGTCAACCAATTCAGCAGCTCGTCCACCGAGTCGATGGACTGTTTGCCTGGAACGCTGCGCCCGACGTCGCCCATGAGGTCGACCGCGTACACCCGATATCGCTGCGAGAGCGCCGCAACGTTGGCGAACCACACGGTCGACGTCGCACCGGCCCCGGGCAACAGGACCAGAGCCGGGCCGTCGACGGGTCCGCAGGCGTTGATTCGTGTGGTGCCGTGCACCGTATTCACGTCGATGGCCTGGGTATCAGCCGGCCACTGCTGCAGCACTCGGTCGTAGGCGGAGAAGAATTTTTCCAGCGTCACTGCAACCCTCTATTCTCTCGATGGTCGAGATAATAGACAATGGAGAGACTTCTCGTCCAGCATCTCCCGAGGGATCAGCACATGACCGAACCTGTCGCCGCCGTGCATCAGCTGCGAGCACTGACCGTCGAGCTCGATCTCCTCGGCGCAGACTTCGCCCAGAAGCACTCACTTCACCCGACAGACATCCGCGCGCTGATCTGCCTACTGGATGCGGACCGAGCCGGGACGCGCGCCACACCCGGCTGGCTCGGCGGACAGCTGGGCCTGGAATCCGCGTCGGTCACCGCCCTGGTCGATCGAATAGCCAAGCGCAAGTTGGTATCACGTGAATCCGACCCAGCCGATCGCCGGAGAGTCCTGCTA
Source organism: Rhodococcus sp. BS-15 (assembly GCF_000813105.1). Taxonomy (NCBI): domain Bacteria; kingdom Bacillati; phylum Actinomycetota; class Actinomycetes; order Mycobacteriales; family Nocardiaceae; genus Rhodococcus; species Rhodococcus sp. BS-15. The sequence goes on from NZ_BAOX01000016.1 coordinate 4,964, forward strand.
CGTGTCACCGCACATGCAGCCGAACTCGGCACGAGCTTCTTCGGCCCCGTCATCGGTCGGGCCGTCGACGAACTCGCACGCTTCACACCCGAGCAGCGGGCGACGATCGACGAGTTTCTGACGACCATGCGCGCCATCGTCGCCGACGCCCGGGAGCAACAGGAAACGTAGCCGGCTCAAGCAATCCGTTATTACCCGTTGACAGATCGTTGGGTTTATACAACACTTCATTGTCATGAGCCCAGTCAAGCGCGGTACCGCGCTCCCGATCTTCAACAGGGTGGGTGTTCTGCGGGCAGAACGAAAGATGAGCCGCGCGCAACTGGCCGAACTCGTCGAAGTGAATCCCCAGACAGTGGGCGCCCTCGAACGAGGCGACCACTACCCGAGCCTCGACCTCGCGATGCGCATCTGCGACGTCTTCGATCTGCCGATCGAAGCAGTGTTCTCGCGCACCGAACTCGGACCACTCTCGGCCGAACTCTTCCGAAGGGAGAAGGATCGATGAACACGCCCAGCTCCGACATCCTCACCCGCTACCAGGCGCATCGCACGCGGCGCTTCATGGAGAACGACGCGAAAACCCGTCACTGGCTTCCGAATTGGCGCACGCAGAAACGTCGACGCATACTCGCAGTCTTGCTGATGGCGTCCTTGCTCACCCTGTTGGTGATTGCGGTTTGGTCACTGTTCTCCAGGTGGGCACCGATCGCATGGATCCCGGCCACCGTGCTGTTTCTCGTCACGTGGACGATGCTGCAAACAGTGTCCCGTCGCCACAGCGATGCACCGGTGGGCGCACTCGACGAATGGGAAGTGCAGCAGCGCAACGAAGCACGCTCGATCGGCCTCACGGTCAGCCAGGCGCTGGTGATGGTGGCAATCCTGGTCCTGATCGTGCTGTCGGGAGCGTACGACAACGAGAACCTCGCTTACGCCGGAGGTTTGTGGACTCTCGCTGCGCTGCTGGCCGGCGGGTGCGCACCCGCAGTCATTCTCGCCTGGATCACTCCCGACCCCGAACTCGAAGACACCGAAGATTTCGATCCCGAAACAGAGACCGAAAGGGCACCATGAGCACCCTCACGATCGACTCCGTCTCCAAGAGGTACGGCGACAAGATCGCCCTCGACAACCTCAGCTTCGACGTCCGCCCGGGCGAGCTGTTCGGCTTCGTCGGCAGCAACGGCGCGGGCAAGACCACCACGATGCGCATCGCGCTGGGAGTCCTGTCGGCAGATTCCGGCCAGGTTCTGTTGGGCGGCAAGCCCGTCGACCTCGACGTCCGTCGCACCATCGGCTACATGCCCGAGGAGCGCGGCCTCTACCCCAAGATGAAAGTCGGTCCGCAACTTGCGTACATGGCCGAGCTGCACGGCCTGTCGTCCAAGGACGCGAAGGCAGCCGTGATCCGCTGGACCGAACGTCTCGGTATCGATCAGCGCGTCAACGACACCGTCGACGCACTGAGCCTGGGCAACCAGCAGCGCGTGCAGTTGGCGGCCGCGCTGGTGCACGACCCCGCAGTTCTGGTTCTGGACGAGCCGTTCTCCGGACTCGACCCGATTGCCGTCGACGTGATGAGCGAGGTACTGCGCGAAAAGGCCGCTGCCGGAGTGCCGGTGGTGTTCTCGAGCCACCAGCTCGATCTGGTGCAACGCCTGTGCGACCGCGTCGGCATCATCGCCGCCGGCTCGATGAAGGCCGTCGGGACGGTCGACGAGCTACGCGGTTCGGGAGATGCGCAACTACGCGTCCATGCACCGAACGCTGCCCCCGGATGGGCGTCGGGCATCGCCGGGGGTGAGCACGCTCGGCCACAGTGACGGCGTCACCGTCCTGGGCTTGGCACCCGGGGCCGACGATCAGGAGATCCTGCGGGCCGCACTGGCAACCGGTCCGGTACACGAATTCTCCATCCAGAAACCTTCCCTGAGCGACCTGTTCCGAGAGGCGGTAGTGGCATGAGCTCCCAACTGAACTCCTTCAGCGCAGTGTCCTTGATAGCCAAGCGCGAGTTCACCGTTCAGGTGATGAAGAAGAGCTTCGTCATCAGCAACGTGATCATCCTGGCCGTCATCGTCGGCGGCATCATCGCGTTCTCGATCTTCTCCGGCAGCGGTGACGAAGAGCGTGACGTCGTCGGCATCGCCGGAGACCAGTCCATAGCGGCCGTCGTGGAAGCGACCGGCGACGCCGTCGGGTCTCCGGTCGAGGTGCGCGAGATCGCCGACGCGGCGGCCGCACGCAGCGGCGTCGAATCGGGAGATCTCGACGTGGCGTTGGTTCCGGACGGAACCGACGGTGCTTACACCGCCGTCACCGAGTCCGACCTGACCGGCACGTTGCGCGCCGTCGTCGAAGGCAGTGTTGCAACGCAGGCAACCAATCTCGCACTGGCGCAACAGGGTGTCGATCAGAACGAGCTCGGGGTAGCGACAAGTGCCGCAAGAGTCACCGTCGACGCTATCGATCCGCCGGATCCCGAGGCCGGCCAGAGGACAGCTCTGGCGTTGTCCGCAGTGTTCCTGCTCTACGCCCAGATCATCGGCTTCGGCATGTACGTCGCGATGGGCGTCGTCGAAGAAAAGTCGTCTCGCGTGGTCGAACTGCTGCTCTCCACCGTCCGCCCCCTGCAGTTGCTCTGGGGAAAGATCCTCGGTATCGGCGCGGTCGGCATCCTGCAGCTTGCCTTGTACGGAATAGCCGGTGTGGGTGCAGGATTGGGCACAGGCGTCCTCACCGTCACCGGTGCCGCCGTCAGTGTCTTCGCTGCCACGTTGGCCTGGTTCATCTTGGGCTTTGCCTTCTTCGCGGTGCTCTACGCGGCGGGCGGCTCGATGGTCTCGCGGCAGGAGGACGTCAACTCGACCACCATGCCGCTACTCATCCTGATCATGGCGATGTTCTTCGCGGCCTTCTATTCCGTCAGTGATCCGGAGAGCACCCTCGCCAACACTCTGAGCTGGATTCCTCCGTTCTCCGCGATCATGATGCCGCTGCGTATCGCGGCCGGGGTCACCTCGCCAGTGCAGATCGTCGGCTCGGCAGTCCTGATGGTCATCACCACAGCAATCCTGGCCATGGGCGCGGCGAAGATCTACCAGCGTTCCATTCTTCGGATCGGCAAGACCGTCTCGTGGAAGGAAGCGTTTGCTCGCTAGGGTTCTTCCATGAACCCACGGACGTCCGCCGCCGAGATTCTCGATTCCGTTCTCGACGGCGGATCGTTCGTGTCCTGGGACGCCACGCCGGTGGACGTCAATCCTGGGGAGTCCTATCTGAGGGACCTGACCAAGGCTCGGGAGAAGAGCGGCGTCGACGAGTCGGTGCTGACGGGCGAGGGCACCATCGAGGGTCGACGCGTGGTGATCATCGCCTGCGAGTTCGCCTTTCTCGCCGGATCGATCGGCGTTGCCGCGGCCGAGCGCATCACCTCCGCGATCGAACGCGCCACGGCCGAGAAGCTGCCGCTGATCGCCTCCCCCACCTCCGGCGGCACGCGTATGCAGGAGGGAACGTTGGCCTTCGTGCAGATGGTCAAGATCGCCTCGGCCGTCACAGCGCACAAGGCGGCGCACCTGCCGTACCTGGTGTACCTCCGCAATCCGACCACCGGCGGCGTGTTCGCATCCTGGGGATCGCTCGCTCACGTCACGGTCGCCGAACCCGGAGCCCTCATCGGGTTCCTCGGACCACGCGTCTATCAGGCGTTGTACGACAAGCCATTTCCCGAGGGCGTCCAGACCGCCGAGAACCTCTACCAGCACGGCGTGATCGACGGTGTGGTGCCGGTCGATCAACTGCGCCACTTGCTGGTTCGCGCGCTTCGAGTGATAGTCGACGCCACCGTGTGGCCCGATCTCACGGTCGATGAGTCGACCGAGATACCGGAGCAGTCGGCGTGGCATTCGGTGCAGTCGTCGCGTCGCGCGGATCGCCCCGGAATTCGGCAACTCATCGAACACGCTGCCAGCGAGCACGTTCCACTCAGCGGCACCGGTCAGGGCGAGGCCGACACGTCGATTCTGTTGTCGCTGTGCCGAATCCGAGGGATCTCCTGTGTCCTGTTCGGCAACGACCGAAGCAGCAGCACCGCCACCGCCACCATGGGTCCGGCAGCATTGCGAGAGGCACGACGCGGCATGCGCCTGGCCGAGGAACTTCGCATCCCGCTGGTGCTGGTGATCGACACCTTCGGCGCTGCGCTGTCCAAAGAAGCCGAGGAGGGCGGTCTGGCACCCGAGATCGCGCGCTCGATCTCCGACCTGGTGACCATCGATACCCCGACGGTGTCGGTGCTGCTCGGCCAGGGCACCGGCGGAGGAGCGCTCGCACTGCTGCCAGCCGATCGCGTGCTGTGTGCCCAGAATGCCTGGCTCGCACCGCTTCCGCCCGAGGGTGCCAGTGCCATCGTGCACCGGGACACCGCTCACGCGCCGGATATGGCCGAGGCGCAAGGCATCCGCTCGGTCGACCTGCTGCGCGACGGCATCGTCGACGCGATCGTCCCCGAACTCCCCGACGCCGCCGACGAGCCGGCCGCATTTTCCGGTCGCATCGCCGATGCCATTGTCCGAGAATTACACGCGCTGTCGACCGTCGACGCTGCCAGCAGGACGCGGTCCAGACTCGGCCGCTACCGAAAGCTGGGAGTCACGTCGTGAGCGGAACCTCGACCCCCCACTACGAGTTTTCGTGCACCTGCGAGGTCACGAGCGCCAGCACATCACCGGCACGCAGGTCGGCCGGCAACTCGACCGGACTCACGCAACTGCGCCCTGGGCTGTGCACATCGACCTTGACCACAGCACCCACCGAATGCCGATTGACCACCACAGCCTGCAGCAGATCTGCGAACTCGGCGTCGACGCCCACCTCGCCCGCGATCACCGAACGCACCCGAGTGACCAGAATCGAGCCCCACTGCACCGGAGTGCCCTGCGCATCGGCCAGATCCTCCAGCGCGACGCCGTCGACGGTGATGCGGCCGCAGACGCAGTGCGTCTCTGCAGGCCAGAGCGCTGGATCGCACCGCGAAACGTATGCGGCACCGAGGGACGGAAGCATGTCGAGAAGTGTCATGAGAAGTAGTCTTGCGTCGCGCGGAGGCGTCGGGCAGAGGTGTTGACGCAATCTTGACGGCAATGCATCGAAAATTGATGCCAAGCCGCACCCTGTACTCGCTGGTACATTCGACCGGGTGATTGCAGACGACGTCTATCGACGCGGCCGAGCAGGCCTACCCTCGTGGATCTCCGACTACGACGGCCGCCGCACCGAACTGCCGATCGCGCGCTGGATGGGCGGAACCCATTCGACGGTCGAAGACATCCGAGCGGACGAAGCCTCCATTGCCTTCTGCACCGGCCCCACCCTCGATCTCGGCTGTGGACCAGGGCGTTTGACCGAAGCGCTCACCCGAGCCGGCGTTCCCGCACTGGGGGTCGACACGTCCTCGGTAGCCGTGGAGATGACCAACCATCGCGGCGGGCTCGCGATGCAGCGCGACATCTTCTCTGCGATACCGGGTGCAGGCCAGTGGTCCCACGTACTACTCGCGGACGGGAACATCGGCATCGGCGGCGATCCTGCCGCACTGTTGACGACCGTACGAAGACTGCTGCACGAGAGCGGGACCGCCATCGTGGAAGTCGAGCCCACGTCCGAGGTGGACGATCGGAACCGAATGGTTCGATGGGAGACCGGCGATTCGGTGGGCGAATGGTTCACTTGGGCCAGCGTCGGCGCGAGTGCGCTGTACGCGCTGGCGGTGACTGCGGGCCTTCGAGTCCGCCGAACAATCGAGTCGAACGGCCGAGTGTTCACCGAACTCGCTGTTCACAGCATCGACCGAGGAGCCGAGGACCCGTGAGCAAGGAGCTGCCGAGAACGGCCAAGGGCAGGCGAACCAGAGCTGCGATCGTCGACGCCGCAGCATCGATGATGTACGACCACGGTGTAGCGGGAACCACTCTCGACGACGTCCTCGCTGCCTCCGAGACCGGGAAGTCGCAGCTGTACCACTACTTTTCCGACAAGTCGGACCTGGTCGAGGCCGTTATCGCACGTCAGCTCGAGCGCGTCCTCGCCGCCCAGCCACGCCTGGCCCATATCGACAGCCTCGACGACATCGACGCCTGGGCCGCTGAGATCGTTCGAAATCACGAACAACCAGGTGGGCCGTTCTCGTGTCCCCTCGGCTCACTTGCTGCAGAACTGAAGAACGATGCAGCGTTCGTTCCCAGCCTTCATGCCGCGTTCCGGCGCTGGGAGCAACCGCTGGAGCAGGGACTTCGGCGCATGATCGACCGAGGCGAACTCGACGTCGCGACCGATCCGGCCGCCGCGGCCGCCACCTTGATCGCCTCACTGCAAGGCGGCATGCTGATCGCCCGCATCGCGGGCGATGTGCGACCGCTGCGCGACACGCTGGACGCAGCAGTTGCCACATTGCGTAGGCGCGCAACCTGAGAACCGGCGCCGGACGAACCCTGGCGGAAGGACCCCCGGTGCGCTAACCTCGAACTCACAGTTTGTACTACTGGGTACAAAGTTGGAGACGGGAACCAGAATGCAACGAATTCCCACGTTCCGAAGCCCGATCCGCGGCGTCTGGTTCACGTCGGTCCTCGCATCCGTCCTGCTCGTCGTTCTGCCGATCGTGACGATCACCGGATTCATTTCCTGGGCCGCCTACGGTCCTTAGTTCGGCCAGGCCATGCCGGGCGACGTCGGGTGGCTACGGATACCGGCGTTCGACTGGCCGACAGAACCCGCCTGGCTCTACCGGCTCACCCAGGGCCTCCATGTGGGACTCGGGCTCGTCATGGTGCCGATAGTGCTGGCCAAGCTGTGGTCGGTGATTCCAAAGCTGATCGAGATGCCACCGGTACGCAGTGTTGCGCACCTGCTCGAGCGGCTGTCGTTGCTGGCGTTGGTCGGCGGCATTCTCTTCGAGATCATCACCGGTGTGCTGAACATTCAGTACGACTACATCTTCGGATTCAGTTTCTACACCGCGCACTACTGGGGAGCCTGGGTGTTCGTCGCCGGCTTCGTCGCCCACGTGGTGCTGAAATTTCCGACAATGGTGACGGCGCTCCGAACCCGACCGTTCCTGGAACTGATGCGCATCAAGGTGGCCGACACGGTGCCCGACGCCGACGATGAATCAGGCCTTGCTGCAACCGATGCCGCTCCGGCGACGATCAGCAGACGCGGAGCCCTCACTCTGGTGGGCGGCAGCGCGTTGTTCGTCGCAGTCCTCAGCGTCGGGCAGACCACGGGCGGACCACTGCGAGGGGCGGCACTCCTGCTCCCCCGAGGGCGTTCGTACGGCGACGGACCCAACGACTTCCAGATCAACCGCACCGCGCAGTCCGCGGGCGTCACCGAGGCGATGACGTCGGATGCGTGGCGGCTGACCGTGATGGCCGGCGGTACCGAGGTAGTACTCAGTCGAGCTCAACTCGAGCAGATGAACCTGCATACCGTCGAACTCCCGATCTCCTGCGTCGAAGGCTGGTCGACGGTACAGACGTGGACCGGTGTTCCGCTGCGCGATTTGGCAGTGCTCGTGGGCATCGATACCGCCGATACCGGTGAGGTGCGCTCGCTCGAACCCGTCGGGTCGTTCAACCGAGTCACCTTCGGGGGACACCAGATGATGCATCCCGATTCGCTTCTCGCACTGAAGGTGAACGGGGCCGACCTGTCCCTCGATCATGGCTATCCCGCTCGGATCATGATGCCGGCGATACCCGGAGTGCATGCCACCAAATGGATCGAATCCGTCGAATTCTTCGGGGAGGGAGCATGAGTACGTTTCGGGCGAGGTACGGCGCAGGCCCGATGCATCTCGCGGTCACGGCCTTCTGTCTCGCCCTGTCCGGCGCGGTGGTCCTGACGATCGGCTTTCCGGCCCTGTGGAACACCGACGCGTGGTGGCAGTCCATCGGGCTCTGGTTCGTCGGCGCGGCCGTAGTTCACGATGCGATCCTGTTTCCGCTGTACGCCGTGCTCGACAGAACTCTGGTTGCTCGACTCGGCAGGTTCGTCAACGCGGTTCGCATCCCTGCGCTCGGTGCGGGACTGAGCCTGCTGCTCTTCGCACCGGGGATCTTCGCCCACGGGAGCGAGACGTACGAGGCCGCCACGGGTCAGACGCAAGAGCCGTACGCGATGCGATGGCTGCTGTTGGTGGCTGGCATGTTCGCGGCCAGCGCGGCGTTCTACGGCGGCCGCGAAATACTCCGGACGCTACGCACGCGCCCCGTTGTCGATAACCCGAAACGGCAGCACGCGCCCAACTAGGCTCGGTGACATGAGTGGCGAGTATCTGCAGGCCTTCGACGACAGTGTCGACAACCGTGAGCAGTTCTGGCTCGATGCCGCGGCAGGAGTCGACTGGGACACGCCTCCCACCACCGCGTTCGACGGCTCGCAGTGGTTTCCCGGGGCCCGACTGAACACCTGTTTCAACGCACTCGACCGACACGTCGACGCCGGGCTCGGCGATCGGACCGCGCTGATCTACGACTCGGCGATGCTCGGAGTCACCCGCAGCTACACGTACGCCGAACTGCTCGATCAGGTCGCTCGTTTCGCCGGGGTGCTCAGCTTCAACGGCGTCTCCTCAGGCGACCGCGTGGTGATCTACCTACCGATGATTCCCGAGGCCGTCATCGCCATGCTCGCGTGCGCCAGGCTCGGCGCAGTGCACTCGGTGGTATTCGGCGGTTTCGCGGCCAAGGAGCTCGCGGCGAGAATCGACGACGCCGAGCCGGTCCTGCTGATCACCGCCAGCGGCGGGTTCGAGCCGGGCCGCGTCATCGAATACCTCCCCTTGGTGAAGCGGGCTCTGACGCTGACGACAGCGAAACAACCCGCAGTGATCGTGAAAACCCGCGACGGCGTCCCCGGCAGCCACGACTGGCTGGACTGGGACACCCTCATCGCCGACGCCACCGCAGCCCAACCGGTTTCGGTGCAGGCAACGGATCCGCTGTACATCCTCTACACCTCGGGCACGACCGGAAAGCCCAAGGGTGTGGTGCGTGACAACGGCGGTCATGCCGTCGCGTTGACGTGGTCGATGCGCAACATCTACGACGTGGGTGCCGGTCAGGTGATGTGGACGGCGTCCGATGTCGGCTGGGTCGTCGGGCACTCGTACATCGTCTACGGACCGCTGTTCGCAGGTGCCACAACGGTTCTCTACGAGGGCAAGCCCGTCGGAACTCCCGATGCGGGCGCATTCTGGCGGGTGATCCAGGATCACGGCGTCCGCGCGTTGTTCACCGCGCCGACGGCATTGCGTGCCATCCGCAAGGTGGACCCGCACGCCGCCGAGCTCGATAAGTACGACGTGAAGTCCCTGCAGACACTGTTCGTCGCGGGTGAGCGCCTCGATCCCGATACCTACGAGTGGATTTCGCGAACACTGGACCGCCCCGTGGTCGATCACTGGTGGCAAACCGAAACCGGCTGGGCTATCTGCGCCAATCTTCGCGGCCTCGAACCACTTCCGATCAAATCGGGATCGCCGACGGTACCGGTTCCCGGGTTCCAGGTCGGCATCCTCGACGCCTCGGGCAACCCGGTCGAGGCCGGCACCGAGGGCAACATCGTCGTGAAGCTGCCACTGCCACCGGGGGCCCTGGTGGGACTGTGGCACGACGAATCACGTTTCCAGCGTTCGTATCTGGACACCTTCCCGGGCTACTACCTGACCGGAGATTCCGGGTACATCGACGCCGATGGCTACGTCTACGTCCTCGGCCGCAGCGACGACGTCATCAACGTGGCCGGACACCGCCTCTCCACCGGATCGATGGAGGCGGTACTGGCCGGTCACCCCGCGGTTGCCGAATGCGCAGTCATCGGGATCCACGACGACCTCAAGGGCCAGCGCCCCAGCGGCTACGTGGTGCTCAAGGCCGGGGAGACCATCACCGAGGAGCAGCTGCGTACCGAACTGGTGGCCATGGTGCGCGATCAGATCGGCGCACTCGCGACGTTCCGCGACGTGACGATCGTCGGCGCGCTGCCGAAGACCCGCTCGGGGAAGATCCTACGGAAGACGATGCGGCAGATCGTCGCCGGTGAGGAATACGGCGTGCCGTCGACCATCGAGGATCCGGCGGTACTCGATGCGCTGGAGAAGTTGCTCGGCAGGTAGCGAGACGCTAATTCGAGCAACGATGGCCGAAATCCGCGCGCCAGGGGTCGTTCGCGCGCGATAGCGTCGTGCTCATGACAGATCTCGACACACGTCCAGCCGTCGATTGGCTTGCGCTCGGAGCCGTCACCATCACGGTGATCTCGTGGGCATCGGCATTCGTGGCCATCCGTGGTGTCGGCGAATCCTTCGGGGCAGGCCCGCTCGCGCTCGGCCGGTTGCTGATCGGATCTGTGGCACTCGGCGCGATAGTTCTGGCCAAAAGACAATGGGTCAAGCCCAACCGCACGCAGTGGCTGCAGATCGTCAGTATCGGCGTGTTCTGGTTCGGCATCTACAACGTCGCCCTCAATGCCGCCGAGCAACGCGTCGATGCCGGTACGACGTCGATGATCATTCAGATCGGTCCGATTCTGGTCGCATTGTTCGCGGGTCTGCTTCTGGGCGAAGGCTTCCCGAGGGGGCTGGTGATCGGCGCAGGTATCGCGTTCGCCGGAGCGGTCATGGTAGGCGTCGTCACGGCGGTGACCACCACGTCCACGACCAAGACCGACGCCGACTTCCTCGGCATCGCACTGTGTCTGGTATCCGCGGTGACCTACGCGATCGGGGTGCTCAGCCAGAAGCCCGTGCTGCGCACCATCCCCGGACTTCAGGTCACGTGGATGGCATGCACCATCGGCGTGGTCTGCACGCTGCCGTTCGCACCGGCTCTGCTCGACGACCTCGGGTCCGCTTCTGCCGGTGCCACAGGCGGATTGATCTACCTCGGTCTCGTCCCGACTGCACTGGCCTTCAGCACCTGGGCCTACGCGTTGACGCGAATGAACGCGGGCAAGCTCGGGATCACCACGTACGCGGTCCCACCGATCACGATCGTTCTGGCCTGGCTGCTGCTGGGCGAGGTTCCGCACTACCTCGCCGTGGTCGGCGGAGTGATCTGCCTGGTGGGAGTCGGGTTGTCCCGCAGAAGATAGGGGTCACTCCGCAGGCTCCGTTCGAGCGTTGAGCTCTTACAAGGCCTTGAACCGCGCGATCGCCACTTCCCGCTCGTGCTTGTGGTCGACGATCGGCTCCGGGTACTCCTTGGGCCGGCCGAACTTCAACGTGTGCACGGCTTTTCCTTCTTCACCGCGTAGTTCCGGCACCCAACGCCGCACGTACTCGCCGGTGGGATCGAATTTCTCGCCCTGGGTGATGGGATTGAACACTCGGAAGTACGGCGACGCGTCGGTCCCCGTTCCCGCGGTCCACTGCCAGCCGTGCTGATTGCTGGCCAGATCTCCGTCCACGAGATGCTGCATGAAGTATCGCGCGCCCCGCCACCACGGCAGATGCAGATCCTTGACCAGGAACGACGCGACAATCATCCGGACCCGATTGTGCATCCACTTCTCGGAGTTCAGCTGCCGCATACCGGCATCGACGATCGGGAAGCCCGTCTCCCCCTTGCACCAGGCGTCGAACAACTCGTCGGCATGCTTGCCCGAGTCCAGTTCGATCGCATCGAACTTCTTGACGTAGTTCTCACGCGCACTGTCGGGACGCTGAAAGAGGATGTCGCCGTAGAAGTCTCGCCAGCAGATCTGTCGGCGATACGACGCCGCGCCCTCGTTGCGGAGCTTTCCCAGGTCGGCCAACATCGTTCGCGGGTGAATGGTGCCGTACTTCAGATGTACCGACATCCGACTCGTCGAGTCGAGGTCGGGACGGTTGCGTTCGTCGTCGTACGCAGAAACCTCGTCGAGGAACTCCTTCCACTGCTTCGAGGCGGCCGCCTCACCCGCTGCCGCGTCGGACGCCTCATTCTCGGAGGGAATCTTCACGCGCCGAACGCCTTTCACCTCGTCCGGGTCGATCCAGTCGGCGGAGTCGGCCGAGGTGTCCGCTGGACCGCGCCACCCGTGTTCCATCCACTGGCGTGAGTACGGCGTGAACACCTTGTACGGTTCCCCGTCGTTCTTGACGATCCGCCCGGGGGCGACCGCATACGGTGACCCGGTCTCGACCAGGGTCACCTTCTCGCCCACCCGCTTGTCTCGCTCGCGCCCGTACGGGCCGTAGTCGGCACTGATGTGTACGTCCTCGGCCCCGATCGCCTTCGCCACCTTCGGGACCACCGTCTCGGGGTCACCGTGCACGACCATCAGCCGTCCGCCGAGTTGCTCGTCGAGAGCTTCGAGCGAGCGGAACAGGAAGTCCTTACGCGGCCCGCCGGACGGCTTCAGCAGACGGTCGTCGAGCACGAAGAGCCCGAGCACCGGATCTCCCGACTCGGCAGCGGCGGTGATTGTGGGCAGATCCCCCAGACGGAGATCACGGCGAAACCAGACGATCGACATGCTTCCAGTCTTACCCACCCCCGCTCCGAGCAATCCCCGCCCTTGACCGTTCGATTCTCAGAGAACCGCCAACGACGACTCACCAAGGCCGCAACAACGACCTCTACCTTGGGTTATACCGAACAGACAAGGAGAACATCATGACGAACACCCGCCCCTTCCCCGGTGCCCTCTCCCTGATCGACAGCACCTGCACGTTCGAGAAGTACTACGAGCAGCTCTACGCCAAGGCACCCGCTCTCGCCTGGTCACTCGACGCCGACACCGGCCGCCGCAGTGCCCTCGAGGACTTCTTCGCCAAGACGCCCGAGGAACGCCGCACCACCGTCGACAGCTGGGTTGCATAGCATTGGTCCGGTGACCGAATCGCCGAGCACCCCCGCCACCGTTCTCGTCGTCGACGACGACGCAGACGTGTTGTCGTCGCTGCAACGCGGACTGCGCCTGTCCGGGTTCACCGTCATCACCGCATCGGACGGCGCGGAGGCGCTCGGCGTGGTGTCGCGGTCGGTGCCCGACGCCATCGTGCTCGACATCAACATGCCGGTGCTCGACGGTGCCAGCGTGGTGACCGCGTTGCGTGCCATGGGAAACGACATTCCGATCTGTGTTCTCAGCGCCCGCAGTTCGGTGGACGATCGCATCGCCGGACTCGAATCCGGTGCCGACGACTACCTCACCAAGCCGTTCGTGTTGGCCGAGCTCGTCGCACGGATCCGAGCCATGCTGCGTCGACGCGGCACCGGTCCGGTTGTGCCGGTAGCAGATTCGGGCGCACCGAACTCCGCCGTCGCCGTCGGAACCCTGGTGGTCGACATCCCCGGCTATCGCGTCCACCGCGGCGGAGCCGACATCGACCTGACCAAGCGAGAATTCGAGTTGCTGGCCATCCTGGCCCGCAACAAGGGCGTCGTTCTCACGCGTGAACGACTGCTCGAACTGGTCTGGGGCTACGACTTCGTCGCCGACACCAACGTCGTCGACGTGTTCGTCGGATATCTGCGACGCAAACTAGAGGCCGACGGGTCGCCGCGCATCCTGCACACGGTCCGCGGCGTCGGCTTCGTCGTCCGGGACGCCGCATGAGCTTCTCGCTGCGCGCCCGAGTGGCCGCCGCCACGACCCTCGGCGCCACCCTCGTGGTCGCCGCGCTCTCGGTGGTCACCTCGGTCGCCATCTCGCGCAACAACGTCAATCAGCTCGACGAGCGGTTGACGACGGCATCTCAGGTGCTGGTCCCGACGTCGACGACACTCGAGGCCTTCCTCGATCAGCTCTCCGGCGCGTTCGCCGTCACCATCCGCAGCGGCGACATCGTCGTCGCGTCCACACCGACACGGCTGCCCGCGCTCGACACCGGGTCGCAGACCGTGGACGTCGACGGGCAACGCTTCCGGGTCTACACCGCCGTATCGACAGCGGTGTCGTCCATCTCGATTTCCATCGGCGTGCCGGCCATCGAAGCGCAACAGGTCACCGACGAGCAACAGAAGCAGGTGATCCTGCTCGGTCTGGCCGCGATCGCGGTGTCCACCGGACTGGGCTGGCTCTTCGGCGGTAGAGCCGTCAGACCGTTGGTGACGTTGACCCGGCAGGTCAGCGCGCAACCTCCGACCGCACCCGAAACCCGCACCGGTGTCACCGAAGCCGATGCGCTCGCAGTCGCGATCGGCGGCATGCTGACCAGACTGAACGAGGCACAGGACCGCACCAACGCCGCGCTCGACACCGCACGCGACTTCGCGGCCGTCTCCGCCCACGAGCTGCGGACCCCACTGACTGCGATGCGCACCGACATCGAGGTGCTTCGAACACTCGACCTCGAGCCTGCGCAGCAGCAGGAAATTCTGGGAGATCTCGAGCGGACGCAGGGGCGAGTGGAGACCACGCTGACCGCCCTGGAACGACTGGCCTCGGGCGAATTGTCCAGTGAGGGCGACAGAGTCGAGACCGACATCATCGACATCTGCGACGTCGCAGCCCAGGATGCGCAACGACTGCATCCGGGACTCGACATACGCGTGGAGTATGCCGCCGACTCCGAGATCACGATGCGCGCACTGCCGACCGGCCTTCGACTGGCCGTCGACAACGTGATCGGCAACGCCGTTCGGCACGGCAACGCGACGTCGATCGTCATCACCGCCGAGCGCGAGGGTACGACGGTACGTGTCCTGATCGACGACAACGGATCCGGCGTTCCCCTCGACGAACGCGAGACGGTGTTCGGCCGGTTCGAGCGCGGCACCCGAGCAGCCAAGGGCGGCTCCGGGCTCGGCCTGGCACTGGTGCTCAGCAAGCCCAATTGCACGGCGGGCGGGCCTGGTTCACCGACAGTCCGCTGGGCGGAGCCCGATTGGTGCTGGAGCTGCAGGACAGCTGAAGTACGGCAGTCTTTACGCGGGAGAAACCTACGGGTCCATCCGAACCGACGATCATGTACCCCATGCACACGTCGTCGGATTTCTTCGTCCCCACCATCGACATCTCGCCGTACGTTTTCGGTGATTCCACCTCGGCGGCCGACGGGACCGGCCGGCGCAGCCTCGCAGCTGACGTCGATTACGCCTGCAGCACAGTCGGATTCATGCAGATCCTCGGGCACGGCGTTCCCGAGGACACCGTGGCCGGACTCGCGTCGGCGATGGATTCGTTCTTCGGGCTCGACTCGGCGGCTAAGCGGGCCTACATCTGCCCACCCGAACGCAATCGCGGGTACACCGCCCCCAAGAGCGAATCGCTGAGCCTGAGCCTGGGAGTCGAATCGGCGACGGGCATGAACGACTGGTTCGAGGCCTTCAACGTCGGGACGGGCGAGCCGAACATCTGGCCCCACTCTGAGGGGTTCCAGCGCGCCGTCGAAGAGTATTTCGCCGAGGCAGCACGCGTAGCCCGGACGCTGACCAGCGTGTTCGCCGATGCACTCGGGGTATCACCGAACATGTTCCCCGACATCACCGATCGATCGCTGGACACTCTGCGGATGAACAACTACGCGCTCGAACCCGGCTTGCATGTGCCGGACACCGAGCTCACGGGGATGAGCGAGCACACCGACTACGGCTTGGTGACGGTGTTGTGGGCCGATCGTGTGCCCGGTCTGCAGGTTCTCGGCACGGACCGACGGTGGCACGACGTGCAACCCGTCGAGGGAGCGATGCTGGTGAACCTGGGCGATCTGACGGCCCGACTGACCAACGATCGCTGGATGTCGACGCTGCATCGAGTGCGTCCGCCGATCACCGACGGGACGAGCCAGCGCAGGCGTTCGGCCGCCTTCTTCCACGACGGCAACCTCGACGCGGTGATCGCGCCACTGCCGTCCTGCATCGAGCCCGGCGACGTGGCCCGGTACGAACCGGTCACCGTGGCCGAGCACATTCACGCCAAGCTCGCGGGTTCCCGAGGGGGAACTGCCAATGCCTCGGCAACCCGCGAAGCCGAGCGGGTACGCAACGCCGTTATTTGACGTCGAGCAGATCGATCACGAACACGAGCGTCTTGCCGGACAGGCGGTGACCTGCGCCTGCGGGGCCGTAGGCGAGCTCCGGCGGAATGGTGAGCTGACGGCGTCCGCCGACCTTCATTCCGGGAATGCCGTCCTGCCAGCCCTGGATGAGTCCGCGCAGCGGGAACTGGATGGATTCGCCACGGTTCCAGGACGAGTCGAACTCTTCGCCCGAGTCGAACTCGACGCCGACGTAGTGCACCTCGACGTTTCCTCCAGCCACTGCTTCTGCGCCGTCACCCTCGACGAGGTCGACCGTCACCAGGTCCACGGGTGGGGGTCCGGCCTGAAATTCGATTACTGGCTTCGTCACTGAAGTCTCCTGCGGTTGCGCCGGCCCGCCGACGCCGGCTGTTGTGCTCTGAATGGATATGGTCTGGACGTTGAGCACTTCGACTCTACGTCGTAGACGGGTGCCGACGGGCGCTGGCACCCGAAAAAGACACGTATCCGCTGGTCAGGACCATCTGCAGCTCGGGGCATACGATGTAGTGCATGAGCGACACGATCCGCGTCAGTCTCGCCCAGATCACCAGTGGCGAACACCCCGCCGAGAACCTCGAACTCATCGACACTCATGCCCGTGCCGCGGCACACGCCGGCTCGGACCTCGTGGTGTTTCCGGAGGCGACCATGCGGTGTTTCGGCGGGCCGATACGCAAGTTCGCCGAGCCCCTCGACGGCGACTGGGCGAACGCGGTGCGTGACATCGCGTCCGCCGCCGGCATCACCGTCGTCGCCGGAATGTTCACGCCCGCTGCAGAAGACAGGGTGACGAACACCCTGCTCGTCACCGGCCCCGGAATCGACGCGAGCTACGACAAGATTCACCTGTTCGACGCCTTCGGATTCGCCGAATCCGATACCGTCGCACCGGGTTCGGAGCCTCTCGTGGTCGACATCGCCGGAGTTCGAGTCGCTTCGCCACCTGCTACGACATCCGCTTCCCCTCGCTGTTCCAGAAACTCGGCGACCTCGGCGCGGAACTCGTTGTGGTTCCGGCATCGTGGGGATCGGGGGACGGCAAAGTCGATCAGTGGACCCTGCTCGCTCGCGCCCGTGCCCTGGATTCGACCACCTTCATCGCAGCCTGCGATCAAGCCGAACCCGCTGCTGCCGTGGGTAATGCGCCATTGGGCGTCGGGCACAGCATCGTCTGCTCCCCCACCGGCGAGATTCTCGGTCAACTCGACACGACGCCAGGAATGCTGACCATCGACATCCACACCGAGTTGGTCGACGCCGTGCGCAAAACTCTGCCGGTGTTGAAGAACCGCAAGCACTTCGACGCCTGACGGGGCCGCGAACTCGAAGTTATGGACGGAATTCGACCGAATCTCGTCCCTAACTTCGAGTTCGCAAGAAACGACAACGCCGCCGGACCCTGATGGGAGTCGGCGGCGTTGGGTACAGCGAGATCTAGCGCGAGCTGACGTCCTGGTAGTCGCGCTCGGTGTAGCCGGTGTAGATCTGACGCGGACGGCCGATCTTGCCGGTCGTGTCCTCGTTCTGCTCGCGCCAGTGCGCGATCCAGCCCGGGAGGCGACCCATCGCGAACAACACCGTGAACATGCGCGGCGGGAAGCCCATCGCGCGGTAGATCAGACCGGTGTAGAAGTCGACGTTGGGGTAGAGCTTGCGCTCGACGAAGTAATCGTCGGTGAGCGCGGTCTCCTCGAGCTTGAGCGCAATCTCGAGCAGCTCGTCGCCGTTGCCCAGCTTGCCGAGGATCGTGTGCGCAGTTTCCTTGACCAGCGTCGCGCGCGGGTCGAAGTTCTTGTACACACGGTGTCCGAAGCCCATGAGCTTGACGCCGTCTTCCTTGTTCTTGACGCGACGCAGGAACTCGGAAGCGTCGCCGCCCTCGGCCTTGATCTTGTCCAGCATCTCGAGCACGGCCTGGTTGGCACCGCCGTGCAGCGGGCCCCACAGCGCGTTGATGCCGCCGGAGATCGAGGTGAACAGGTTGGCCTGCGAGGATCCGACGAGGCGGACCGTCGACGTCGAGCAGTTCTGCTCGTGGTCGGCATGCAGGATGAGCAGCATGTCCAGTGCCTTGACGATCTCGGGATCGACCTCGTACGGCTCGGCCGGGAAGCCGAACGTCAGACGCAGGAAGTTCTCGACCAGGCTCTTGGAGTTGTCCGGGTACAGGAACGGCTGACCGACGGACTTCTTGTAGGCGTACGCCGCGATGGTCGGCAGCTTGGCCAGCAAGCGGATGGTCGAGAGTTCGACCTGCTCCGGGTCGTTGGGGTCGAGCGAATCCTGGTAGTACGCAGACAGCGCGTTGACGGCGCTCGACAGCACCGGCATCGGGTGCGCGTTACGGGGGAAGCCGTCGAAGAACCGCTTGAGGTCCTCGTGCAGCAGAGTGTGCCGACGGATCTTGTCGGTGAACTTCTCGAGCTGATCCTCGGACGGCAGCTCACCGTAGATCAGCAGGTAGCTGACCTCGATGAACGACGACTTGCCCGCGAGCTGTTCGATCGGGTAACCGCGGTAGCGCAGGATGCCTGCGTCACCGTCGATGTAGGTGATGGCCGACTTGGTCGACGCGGTGTTGACGAACCCGCCGTCCAACGTCGTGTAGCCGGTGGTGGCCAGCAACTTTCCCAGCTCGATGCCGTTGTTGCCCTCGGAGGCCTCGGCAATCGACATGGAGTACTCGCCACCGGGATAGGTGAGGGTGGCTTTGGCATCATTCTCAGCGGGCACGAATGGTCCCTCTCGAACTCGTGTAACGGACACGTACTTGAAGCGGACAGTTCTAACGTCGATAGTGAAACTAGTCTCTCGACGCCTCGGACGCCCAGGGAGGGTCGGCACCGGGTCGAGAAACCGTGATTGCCGCTGCTTTTGCGGCGAAATCGAGCGCTTCTTGCCAATCTTGCTTGCTCATCTCTTTCACCGCGTTCGATGTGATAATGCTCTCCTTCTGCAAAAAGCTCAGTAGAGCACCATGCACCGTGTCACCTGCGCCGATCGTATCGACGACGTCGACCGCGACACCCGGCACCGAGATCTCCTCGGCTGTGACAATTCCCGTACCCGACGCCTCCGCGGGTGCCGTGAACACGGAAATTCCGTCGCCGCCACGAGTCATGACCACTGCGGTGACCCCCGCCGCGAGCCAGTCGTCGACGGTGGTGCCCTGTGTTCCGAGCCCCAACCAGTACGCGTCGTCTTCGGACACCTTGAGAATGTCGATGCTGGGCAACCACGAGCGGAAGCGGTCACGGAATCCGTCGGCGGTGATATCGCCGCTGGTGCTGTCGATCGCAGCCGGCCGGATGTTCGGGTCGAGCATCGTGAGCTTGCCCGCCGCCCGGGCCCGGTGCAGCAGGCCCGCGTACATCGACGCGCCCGGCTCGTAGAGCAGCGACAGTGTGCCGAACGAGAGCACGCTGATCTCGTCGGGCAGATCGCCGGGATCGGCGACGAGGCGGTCGGCCGTGCCGTCGGCGTAGAACGAGTACTCGGCGCTGCCGTCCTCGGCGAGGGTGGTCATCGCCAACGTCGTCGGCTCGTCGCCGCGCTGCACCCATGTGGTGTCCACTCCCGCGTCGCGCAGACTCGCCAGGATCTGCTCGCCGAACGGGTCGCGAGAGATCCGCGAGAGATATGCGACGGGCGAACCCAGTCGACCTATCGCGACGGCGACATTGAACGGGCCGCCGCCGAGTTTGGGCGAGAGCAGCGGCCCCTCGTGCACCGGGACCAGATCGACCAACGCCTCGCCGCACACCAGAATGGTCACTTCTCGTACCTCATTCCCCAGGTGCCGGACCAGGGTTGCCCCGGATCCAGCACGATCAGATCGATTTCGGAATTCAACGCATCGGGCGGGCACGTCATCGGCTCGATCGCCAACGCCCGTCCCCGCTCGGGATAGGCCTGATCGTTGGCGGGATCGGCAGTGAACACCTGAACCCAACCGAAGCTGCTGTCGGTCCACAGCACGGTCGCGGTGCCGTCGGGGCCACGAAGAACATGGTTCGCGCGGCCGTCGGCCTCCGGAAGCGACGCGCTGAACGGAGTGTCCAGCTGCACGCCCTGCAGCGTTCGCGGCTGCCGGAAGTCGTACTCGGTATCGGCCGTCGGCACCGAATTGCCCACGGGCAGATTACGAACCGAGTCCAGCGGCAGTCGCGTCCCGGCCGAGAGCTCGAGCGTGCACTCGTCGAGCGGCA
The DNA here is from genome assembly GCF_000813105.1 of Rhodococcus sp. BS-15. Classification (NCBI taxonomy): domain Bacteria; kingdom Bacillati; phylum Actinomycetota; class Actinomycetes; order Mycobacteriales; family Nocardiaceae; genus Rhodococcus; species Rhodococcus sp. BS-15. Next base: position 25,190 of record NZ_BAOX01000016.1, read on the forward strand.
CGTCCCCCACCCTGACGAATGTGTGAAAACCCATCCCGTAGGGCGCGGGCGAATCACCGGTGTTCTTCGCCGACGCGGTGACGTTGAGACCGTCCGCCGACAGCTCGTGCACCACGGTGACGGTCACCGAGAACGGCCAACCCTGATGCGTACCGATGTCCACACTCTGCTCGACGCGACTGTCGGTGTGCTCCACGAGAGTCCACGCCACGCGTCGGACGAATCCGTGACTGGCGTTGTTTCGAGCGGGCTCGGTGATCTCCAACCGATGCTCGACGCCTTCGAAGGTGAACGTGCCGTCGGCCGTCCTGTTGGGCCACGGGGCCAACACCAGTCCCGCCGACAGCGGCGGCTTCGAGCCCGCCTCCCACGTCTCGGTGAGCGGTGCGCCGTCGTACTCGAGCGCCCGAAGGCCCGCTCCGACGGCAGCGATGTCTGCCCGATACTTGCCGCTCGTCAACGAATACGTCTGCGCGTCAGCCATGAGAGCCATTCTTTACCACCGCACCCACTCGGTAGCGGATGAACGCCGGAAGTGCCAGCGCGGCGATCGAGACCCCGATGACGACCAGCACTCCACCGCCCGCCGCTGCGGCCGCCGTACCGACGGATGCGGCCGCTGCGCCGTGCAGTACATCCCCGACGCGCGGGCCACCGGCGACCACGACGATGAAGACACCCTGCAGGCGACCGCGCATCTCGTCGGTGGCGACCTGCTGCAGCATCGTGCTGCGGAAGGCCGCGGAGATCATGTCGGCTCCGCCGCCGAGGGCCAGGAACGCCAGTGCGAACCACAGGGCGAAGGTGGTGGCCCCGTCGGTGGCCGCGCCGACGGCCAGACCGAAGCCGATCATCGCCACGCCCCACACGACGATGCAGATCAGCACCGCCAGGCCCTGCCTGCGCACTCGGGGCAGCCAGCCGGAGAACACTCCACCGACCACAGCGCCCGCGGACATCGCTGCGAACAGCATGCCCAACACCGGACCGCCCGACGCCGGATCGCCGAAGCTCTCGTGCGCGATCTGTGGGAAGAGCGCGCGGGGCATCCCGAACACCATCGCGATGATGTCGACGACGAACGAGGCCAGCAACACCTTCTGCGTCGCGAGGTAGGCGAAACCGTCGAACACCGAACGCAATCCGGCGCGCTGACCCGACTTCGCAGGCGGAATCCCCGGCAGCCGGATCACTGCCCACAGAGTGGCGAACAGTGCGATGGTGTCGATGAGATAAAGGGTCTCGAGCCCGATGTAGTAGATGAGAATGCCGGCGCTGAGCGGTCCGGCGATGGCGCCGAAGTTCATCACCGTCATGTTCAGCGAGTTCGCGGCGGGCAGCTGCTCGCCAGGCAGGATTCGCGGGAGAATCGCGCTGCGCGTCGGCTGATTCACCGCGAAGAATGCCTGCTGAACAGCCAACAGCACCAGGATGATCCACACATTGTTCAGGTCGAGGAACGCCTGCAACCAGAACAGCGCCGACGTTCCGATCAGGCCGCAGGTGGTGATCATCAACAGGGTGCGTCGGTCCATCACATCGGCCAGCGCCCCGCCCCACAGACCGAACACGATGAGCGGCACCAGCGCGAAGACACCGGTGAGGCCCACGTAGGCCGAACTCAGCGTGATCTGGAAAACCTGTTGCGGTACAGCGACGATGGACAGCTGCGCCCCGATGACGGTGACGATGTTCGCCAACCACAACCGCTTGTAGGCCGGAGTCTTCAGCGGAGTCGTGTCGGCAAGAATGCCGCGCAACCCGCTCACGGTTGCAGACGCTCGATCACACCGCTTGCCACCGTCAGGCGAATTCGGTTGTGCATGCGGCTCGTTCGGCCCTGCCAGAATTCGACGGTCTCCGGTTCGACGCGAAAGCCACCCCAGTTCGGCGGAACCGGCACCTCGATTCCGTCGAACGTCGCGGTGACCTCGGCCAGTCGCGCAGCCAGATCCTTCCGCGAGCCGATCGGGCGCGACTGTTCGGACGCCCATGCCCCCAGCTGGGAGCCGCGGGGCCGCGTACGCCAATACGCTTCGGTGGTCTCGGCATCGACCTTGACCACCGGGCCGCGGACGGTGAGCTGGCGGGCAATTCCGATCCACGGGAACGTGATCGACGCATACGGCGTCGCGGTGAGCGCACGGCCCTTGTCCGAGTCGTAGTTGGTGTAGAACACCACCCCGGATGCGTCGAAGTCCTTGCACAACACGGTGCGGGTGGCGGGTCTACCTGCCTCGTCGACCGTCCCCAACACGATGGCGTTGGGCTCGGGCAGATTCGCGGCTATCGCGTCGGACAACCACTGCTGCGCCAGCGAACACCACCCGCCGCCCAAGGCATCGACGTCGAGGTCCTCGGGCGCTCCGTAGTCCACCCGCATGTTCGCCAGGCGCTGTTCATCTGCAGACACAAGCCCAGACGCTACTCCCGCGTAGAACCCGACTATCGTTCTGACGAAGTACGCCCGGATGCGGCGCAGAGCCGGGTGCAGTTGCGACGAGGGAGTCCACAGGCCATGGCTGTTCAAGAAGTTCCCGAGGATTTCGTCTCCGGCCTCGAAGGTGTCGTCGCGTTCACCTCCGACATCGCCGAGCCCGACAAGGACGGTGGCGCACTGCGGTATCGCGGCGTCGACATCGAGGAACTCGTCGCGCAGAACGTCACTTTCGGTGATGTCTGGGCCCTGCTCGTCGACGGCGAGTTCGGTCGAGGACTACCACCGGCCGAACCCTTCCCGCTGCCCATCCACACCGGTGACGTTCGTGTCGACGTGCAAGCCGGCCTGGCGATGCTCGCTCCCATCTGGGGCTACCAACCCGTCCTGGACATCGACGACACGACCGCTCGCGACAACCTCGCCCGCGCGTCGGTGATGGCACTGTCCTATGTCGCCCAGTCCGCCCGTGGCATCTATCAGCCCGCGGTCCCGCAGACGCGCATCGATCAGGCCGCAACCGTCACCGAGCGGTTCATGGTCCGGTGGAAGGGCGAACCGGATCCCGCTCACGTGGCTGCCATCGACGCGTACTGGGTCTCGGCCGCCGAGCACGGCATGAACGCCTCGACGTTCACCGCGCGCGTCATCGCCTCCACCGGAGCCGACGTCGCCGCCTGCCTGTCCGGTGCCATCGGTGCGATGTCCGGGCCCCTGCACGGCGGCGCGCCCGCCCGCGTCCTGCCGATGATCGAGGAGGTCGAGAGAACCGGTGACGCACGCGCTCTCATCACCGGAATCTTGGACCGAAAAGAGAAGCTCATGGGCTTCGGGCACCGCGTCTACCGCGCCGAGGACCCTCGGGCCCGTGTTCTGCGCGCCACGGCCAAGAGACTGAACGCACCGCGTTACGAGGTCGCCGCGGCGCTCGAGCAAGCGGCACTGACCGAACTGCGCGAACGCCGCCCCGATCGAGCTATCGAAACCAACGTCGAGTTCTGGGCCGCGGTCATCCTCGACTTCGCCGAGGTGCCGGCGCACATGATGCCCGCCATGTTCACCTGTGGACGGACCGCGGGCTGGTGCGCGCACATCCTGGAGCAGAAGCGACTGGGCAAGCTCGTCCGACCTGCTGCCCTTTATACCGGCCCCGAACCGCGGTCTCCCGAGTCCGTCGAAGGCTGGGACCTGATCCGGTAGTCGAAGCTGGTATGGCACCCGACTACCCTGTCCAGTGCCATATTCCATCGACGCTAGGACGCGCTACTCCATGGCCGAATTGCCGATCATTCCCGCCGATCTCCTGCCCGCCGACGGACGCTTCGGCTGTGGCCCGTCCAAGGTTCGCCCCGAGCAGCTGCAATCCCTGGTCGACGTCGGCGCTTCCGTGTTCGGCACCAGCCACCGGCAGAAGCCCGTCAAGGACGTCGTCGGACGCGTGCGCAGTGGTCTGAAGGATCTGTTCTCCCTCCCCGAGGGCTACGAGGTCGTCCTCGGCAACGGCGGTACCACCGCATTCTGGGACGCTGCCGCGTTCGGCCTGATTCGCGAGAAGTCGCTGCACCTGACCAACGGCGAGTTCAGCTCGAAGTTCGCCTCGGTGGCCAAGAACAACCCGTTCATCGGTGATCCGATCGTCGTCAAGGCCGAGCCGGGCAGCGCGCCCGAGCCCACCTCCGACCCGTCCGTCGACCTCATCGGTTGGGCGCACAACGAGACCTCGACGGGCGTGGCCATCCCGGTCAGCCGTCCGGCCGGCTCCGAGAACGCCCTCATCGCGATCGACGCCACCTCCGGTGCAGGCGGTCTGCCGGTGAACGTCGCCGACTCGGACGTCTACTACTTCGCTCCGCAGAAGTGCTTCGCCGCCGACGGTGGCCTGTGGGTCGCGCTGATGAGCCCGGCCGCACTCGAGCGCGTCAGCGAAATCGCCGCCACGGATCGGTGGGTCCCGGACTTCCTGTCGCTGCCGATCGCCGTCGACAACAGCAGCAAGAACCAGACGTACAACACCCCGGCCGTGGCGACACTGCTGATGTTCGCGGACCAGATCGAGTGGCTGAACGCGCAGGGCGGCCTCGATTGGGCCACCAAGCGCACCGCCGATTCGTCCTCACGCCTGTACGACTGGGCCGAGAAGAGCGAGTTCGCAACGCCGTTCGTGACGAACCCGGATCACCGCAGCCAGGTCGTCGGCACCATCGACTTCGACGAGAAGGTCGACGCAGCCCAGGTTGCGAAGATCCTGCGCGCCAACGGCGTCGTCGACACCGAGCCGTACCGCAAGCTCGGCCGCAACCAGCTGCGTGTCGGTATGTTCCCGGCCATCGAGCCTGACGACATCACCGCACTGACCAAGAGCATCGACTGGGTCGTGTCCACACTGAGCTAGTTGGCAGCAAGCTCACAGCTCCAGCGCTCCCTTCGAGGCCTACACTTGCTATCAAGTAAGCAAGCGTAACGACCTCGGAGGGAGCGCTCGTATGTACAGGCTCCTGGCATCGGCGCTACGGATTCGTGTGACTCTGGTGTACTGCGCACTCGCGGTGGCGGGAACCGTCGCGCTCGGACAGATCGGCCCGCACGATCGGTGGCACGTGCTGCACGCGGCGAGCACCAACCTGCACAATCTGACCGACGGCCACCTCGCCACCCTCGTCACGAGCATCTTTCTCACCGAAGGACGGGTGAACTGGCTGTGGTTGGCCGCGGTCGCCCTGCTGTTCGCCGTCGCCGAGTGGATCTCCGGCTGGCGACGCTTCCTGCTGACCTTCAGCGCCGGACACCTCGGTGCGACGGCGTTGGTTGCCGTCGGACTGCTCATCGGCATTCACAACGATTGGCTCGCGGACTCGCTGGCGATGGCCGTCGACGTCGGTGTCAGCTACGCAGCAGCAGCGGTCGCAGGGTCGATGATTCGGTACCTGCCGATGCCGTGGCGTGCAGGCTGGGCCGCACTGTGGATCGGTGTCGTCACGATCAGTGGAGTGTCGGACCCGTCCTTCACCGCCGTCGGGCATGCGATTGCCCTGACCATCGGCTTCGGCCTGGGTGCACTCTACCTTCGCAGAGACGCATCGGCGTTGTCCCACAAAGTAATTGGCGGAACATCGACCGAATGGGTGCAGCCGAGCCCGCAGCTGTCTACCCTCTGATAGGGAAACGATCGTCGGCAGAAGCGATGCGTGTCGAACACCCGCCGAATACGGCAGGTGAACTAGGCTCGAATTCGACGGTATCGCGAGCCGGCGCGATGAGGAGGTCAAGGTGCGAGACTTACGTGTGGTGGGTCTCGAGGCCGACGGAAAGTTCGTCGTGTGCGCAGATCCCAAGACCGGCGACAGATTCCGGCTTCCAGCCGACGACAAGCTCCGCGCGGCCTCACGCGGTGACATCGCTCGACTAGGACAGATTGAGATCGAAATGGACAGCTTGCTTCGGCCGAAAGAAATTCAGGCCCGTATCCGCAGCGGAGCGACCATCGAACAGGTTGCCGCCGACTCCGGAATGGCCATCAGTCGCGTCGAGGTGTTCGCGCACCCGGTGCTGCTCGAACGCTCGCAGGCCGCGTCGATGGCTCAGGCCGGTCATCCGCTGCGCCACGACGGCCCTGCCGTGCAGACCCTGCTCGAGATCGTCACCCTCGCCTTCCGCGCCCGCGGCCACAATCTCGACGACGCGGCGTGGGACGCCTGGCGCGACGAGGACAACAAGTGGGTCGCGCAGCTGAAGTGGCAGGCGGGCCGTACCACCAACAAGGCGCACTGGCAGTTCCTGCCCGACGGGCACGGCGGCACCATCGCGCCACTCGACGACACCGCACACGAACTGATCGATCCCGACTTCGGACGCCAACTGCGCGGTCTGGCACCGGTGCGCGCACTGACGTCCGCCGAGGATTCCGACGACGAGGCCTCGCAGCAGAGCTTCGACGAGTACTACGGCACCACCGCCGACAGCGAGATCGACGCCGGGACCATCGAGGTCGAGGTGGACGATGCGCCGACTCCCGAGCCCGAGCAGCCACGCGAACCGGTGGCCAGGGAGCCCAGGCCCGCACCGAAGCCTGCCGCCGGTCACACCAGCGGCAAGGACAAGCGCGGCAAGCCGGCCATGCGTCGTGGGAGGACGTCCTGCTCGGCGTTCGCAGCAGCGGTCACAACTGAGTTCTGATGTGACCGATGTGCCGCGCGGTGCAGAACCGCCGACGCTCACACCGTAGGCTTCCCAGGAGGTAACGGAGAGAGAGGTGCCGGTAGTGGGGGCCAAAGCATCAACGATCTGGTACGTGGACGCACCGGATCCCATTTCTGTACTCCGAGAGGCCACCACCTCGGACTGGAATGCTGCGAGCGCACTCGTCGGACGTCTGTACCCCCACCTGACGGCAGTGCCCCTCGGACAGGGCCCCATATCGACCTCTGCGGGCGTGGACGACGATCACGTCTTCATCGGTTGCTACCCGGGCGTCACCGTGGTGTGCGGATCCAATCTCGCGGTGCCCACACCGTCGACGCTTCCCGAATCCTTCACTCGCCCTCTGGCGTCCGAGCACACCTACCTCGTCGCCTCGGATCCCCAACACGCCTGGGGTGCGTTCGCGTACTGGGAGCGCGGTGAATTCCGCCGGTCCTTCAGCGCCACCCCGGTGTACATCTACGAGGACGCGGGACTGCCACTGGTGTGGGAGCGATCGTTCTGGGCCGGTGAGCATCCGCTGATCTATCCCCCCGGCGTGATGCCCGATCCACAATCGCTGCCGTTCCACCCACAGGAATTCGCCGAGGCCGCCAACGCCGAGTGGCTCGGATTCCGCTACACCGGCGCACCGCACGCGGACGAATTCGATCCGAACACCCTGCCGGTCTGCGGCTTCACGATGTACGTTCCGGGGCAGGAGCCGCCGCCGCCGAACCAGAGCCCGAACGGCCGCGCCGCGCAGGAACCGATGCCCGACGCCCCCGACGAACAGGCACCGCGACCGAAGAAGCGTTGGTTCTCGCGCAAATAGCGGCAGGGTGGGCACCGTTGCGCGCAACAACCGCCGGTCGACGGGTTTCCGCCGATGGTCGCCGGTAGTGCGCAACCCTGCCCGCACCCGGTGCCCGGCGAACGTCAGAACGCCAGCGCCGCCAGTGCCACGAAGCTCAGGATCGAACCGATACCGGCTCCGTAGACGGCCCAACGCCACACCGGTATCGCGAGCCACCGCATGACCGTCGGTGCCGCACCCGCAACGACGATGATGTTCAGACCGATCGCGAGCAGCGGATGAATTCTGGCCAGTTCCAGACCGAAGGTCGTCAGTGCAACACCCACGAGCGCCGCCGAGATCGCGGCGATCGGGATTCCGGTCCAGCGGACGCCCGGGTCGTGGTCGTTCACGTCAGGCGCACGCGTTCGTAGAACCCCATCGCAGCGGCCGTGGCCACATTGAGTGAATCGGTGCCGGGAGCCATCGGAATGCGCGCGCGAATGTCCGTGGCGCGCATGGCATGTTCGGTCAACCCCGGTCCCTCCGCGCCGAGCAACAACGCGACCTTCTCCCCCGTCATCGCCGCCGCCAGCGACACCGCCGCCGGATTGGGTGTCAGCGAGATCAGCTGAAAGCCATGCGCGCGAACGCGATCGAGCCGCGCGGCCACTCGGGCACCTTCGCGAAGGGCACCCGCAGCACATGCCCCATCGATACCCGCACCGACCGTCGATAGAGCGGATCCGCGCACGCGGCCCCGAACAGCACCGCATCCACTCCGAGGCCTGCCGCGTTGCGGAACATCGACCCGAGATTCTCGTGATCGTTGACGCCCTCGAGAATCGCCACCGTCTTCGCTCCGGCCAACACCTCGTCGAGATCGAGGGCCTGCGGCCTGTTCGCCGCCGCCAACACCCCTCGATTGAGATGAAAGCCGACGACCTCGGCCATCACCTCTGCGGACGTCCGGTAGAACGGAACGTCCGAATCGACGAGATCGTCGCGCAAGGCGTCGAGCCGTCGATCCACGCCCAGCAGGCTGATCATCGGAAACCGCGAGGTCAGCAGGCGCTGCGCAACCAACACACCCTCGGCGATCACCAGGCCCTTGCCCTCGGGCAGGTCGGGCCGCCGATCCGACGAGTTGAGATCGCGAAAATCGTCCAGTCGCGGGTCCGATGGGTCGTCGATGTCGATTACATGCACCACGTGCTCATCTTGTCACCCGACCGATTTCGAGACTCCGTCGCGAAGGCCTACATCTGTATGGAAAAGTAAAGAGCGATGACTACCGACGAATCGATCACCATCCGTACCGCCACCGACGACGACTGGGATGCCGTCGCGCTGCTCGACGCCCACGCATTCGGCGAGCACCAGAACGCCGAGGACCTGGCCGAGACGCAGATCCTGACTCAGTCCGAGCACGTGTACCTGGCGTGGGACGGCGAGACCCCGGTGGGTGTGGCCATGCACTTCCCTATGTCGGTCACCGTTCCCGGTGGTGCGCAGGTCGAGGCGTCCGGAGTCTCCTGGGTCTCGGTTGCGCCGACGCATCGTCGACGCGGCATCCTGCGATCGATGTTCACCCAGCAGCACCGCGCCCTGAACGACGCGGGCGCACCGCTCTCCCTGCTCACAGCCAGCGAGGCGACGATCTACGGACGCTTCGGATACGGGCCGTTGACCGAGGAGATCAGTGTCTCGATCGACCGTCGATTCGCGCAGTTCCGCAAGGACACTCCCCCCGGCCACCGGTGTGCGGCTGATCGAATCGGCCGAGGCCACCGAACTGCTCCCCGACATCTACCACCGCTGGCAGCAGCAGACCGCAGGCGCTCAGCCCAAGCCGCCGATCCGCTGGGAGCGGTTCTTCGCCGACCGCGAGAACCGGCGCGGCGGACTGACGGCTCTGTTCTTCGTCGTTCATCCCGACGGATACGTCGCCTACCGACGCGGACAGAACCCGAGTCGGGTGGTGGTGGAGGAATTCATCGCGGTGACCGACGACGCGTACGCCGCGCTGTGGCAGATTCTCGTCGGAGTGGACCTGGTCGACACCATCGAGGTACGGCAGGCACGGGACGAAGCACTGCCGTTCCTGCTGACCAACAATCGGCTACCGAAGGTCACGGCTCACCACGACGCTCTGTGGGGCCGCATCATGCATGTCGAGGCAGCGCTGGAGGCTCGCACCTACGCTCTCGACACCTCGCTGATCATCGCTGTGCGAGATCCCTTCCTCGATGCGGGCGGCACCTACTCGCTGACCGTGACCGACGGCCGCGCCACCTGCACCCGGGTGGAATCCGAACCGGACATCGAACTCGACATCGACGTGCTCGCAAGCATCTACTTCGGCACCCACCGAGCCCGCTTGTTCGCCGCGGCCAACCGCCTCACCGCGCGCAACGACGCGTCACTGCACGCACTCGACCTGACGTTCGGAACTGCGCGCCCGGCCGTCATGGGTTGGGGTTTCTAAAGCAGACGCTTTGGTGGCTGACAACACTCGAAGCACCCATGCGATGTCCGAGTGCGCTCACGGGCAACCTCCCAGAAAGGTGCTGACGAATGCCTGTGTGCCACCACGGATGGACGTTACCGTCGAGTTGTCCGAAAGTGATTCGACCTCGTTCTCAAAGAGAAAACCGATGTACATTTCGGGCTTCAGAGGGTCTCTCGCGATCAGGGGTGCTGCGAGACCCGTGATTTCGACCAGTTCATACCCTGCAAGGGCACCTTTGACCTCGGCCGCCGTCATGCCCGATCTGACGCCGTTGATGCTGTTCGATCCGACCGCGCCGATGACTGCCTCGTTCTCCAGCCAAATCGCGCCGGACCGCGCTCCGGAAAACGGGTACATGATGCAGGAGTCGCTGTTCTTCAGTGCGCTTCCGAACGGGATGCCGCTTGCATCCAGCTCAGCTCGACCGGTACCGATCACGATCTCACCGATACCTCCGAAGGTGATTGTGTCCCAGGACATGACACTGTTCGCAACAGGAGCCTCCGAGGACGTCTCAGTAGACGAGGTGTCTTCCTCAACGCACGCAGTGGTGCCTCGCTTCGCGAATTCTTCGCCCCCGCTTCTGATCGTGGACACCTCATCCGAGTCAGCTATTCGACCGGAGTCCGAACGGACGGTGAAGGCCAAGTAGCGGGTCGGGCTATCGGCCTCACTCACAACCACCTCGCTCACCGTGTCGTTCGTGGTCACATCGAAAACAGCATCGGGAAATGCCGACTTGATATCGTTGACTGTACTTCCACCGCTCAAATCCGGGATTGCAAACTGACCAGCGATTCCGATGACGACATCGTCCTTGACATACACACTGACGCTACGTCCGTACGCGGATTCCTCGTATCGGCTGCAGTCGTCGCTGGGGCTCATTATCGGGCTGGTTCTGACGCCATGCTGCGGGAGGTCAGCCTCGCTCATTCCTACGACGATGTCGCCGATACCGCCGAAGTACATCGGCCTCTCGGCCAACTCGAGTGGTCGCTCCGCCTCCTGACTTCCACATGCAGCCAGTGGGCCGACCACCATGACGAAAAAGAGCGAGGCCGCACACGCGCCGAAGCGGCGAGTGGGTTCGAGTTTCTTGGAGCGCATACCTGTGCACCTCCTTATCAGGTCGATGACCGCAAGGAGGCGATCACTCATCACTGCGGGCTGAACAATACAATGAAAGCTACTGGTCGACATTTCAGAAGTTGCGATTCGTCGTCCATGATTGCCTAACGCATACACAGCACTGCGCTACTGATCCATCCACGCTCTGCAACGAAAATCTCCAGTTTGTCAGTCGTCTGAGGCCAAACGACGGCCGTCTCCTCGCGCGCGACAATTCCACCGGAGGTCAGGATTATCGCCTCGACACCCGGAAGATCCCCTGAAGAAAAGGTGAATCCAGCACCACCCTCAGGACTGATGAATGTGCTGTATTCAACAGACTTCCCCGCGACGGTAAGTGATTCCGGTTCCGTACCCATCACATTCAATTCGATCGGTTCATATTCGCGGGCGCATGCCACCACCACGTCAGAGGCCTCCGTGAACAACCACGAGTCGGCGTCGTCTACCTGCACCGCCGCCACGGGGCCGTTCACACCGGGCTGGAGTTCGACCACTCGTGTGGATACTTCGGCACTGTCGCCCTGCTCTTCCGAGCAAGCCCCCGTAGCCGCCAGAACGGCACCAGCAATCAAGACCGCTGCCCCCTTTTTTGCGTTCAAGGTCGTCCCTCCATCGTAAAAACATTGACAGGCGAGACCAGATCTCCGACAAGCGATATCGAAGCCTCACAACCGAATTACCACAACGCATCGTGCACCGCGGTAATGCGCAGCACTGAGGTGTGCACATTACCGATGCCCTCGCACGATGTCACTCAGACAATGTGCTTCAATTGGCTGACTGCATTCCGCAGTTCAATGTGCAATGATTTGAAATTTTTTGTTTCTCGCCTCCGACGCGTGGACCTGAACCGCACCGCATCGCACGTTCGCGCTCGAATCCTCCACGCCCATCGCCGCCTGTGAACTACCGACTGTGTCGGCTGTCGTCCTACCGCATGACTTTTGTCATGGTTCGGTCATGACGGTGTCACCTCAGGTCATGATGCGCTGCACTGTTTTCGGTGGTCCGGGCGCAGCAGACTCGTAGTCATGAAGCAACCAGACGAAGGAAACCTGTTCACCGATCTCATGGAGCTCGGGCCGGCTCCGACGATGGCGCGTGAGATCGTCGTCATCGTCATCAGCATCGCCATTGTCGCCGTGCTGTTCGCGATCGTCGGTACGTCGGTTCCGGCGTTCGTCGCACTCGGCGTCATCGTCGCCTTCATGGGCGTGCGGTTCGTCATCGGACTCCGCCACTGGGAGAAGCAATCATGACCATCATCGAAGTCAATGGTATGACTCGCCGCTACGGTTCGGGCAAGAACGCTTTCGAGGCCGTGAAGGCACTCGATCTGCATGTCGCGGAGGGTGAGCTGTTCGGTCTGCTGGGCACCAACGGTGCCGGCAAGACGTCCACTCTCGAAGTGATTCAGGGACTTTCACGGCCCAGCGAGGGCACGGTGCGGATCATGGGAATGGATCCGGTGTCCGATCGCCGCAAGGTTCGGCCGTCTCTGGGCATCATGCTGCAGAAGGGCGGCCTGCCCCAGGACCTGACCACCGCGGAGAGCCTGCGGATGTGGGCGGGCACGTGCAGCAACCCGCTGCCGACCGCGGAGGTGCTCGAGCGTGTAGACCTGGCCGACCGCGCCGATACCCGGGTGAAGTTCCTCTCGGGCGGCGAGCAGCGCAGGTTGGATCTGGCGTGCGCCATCATCAGCCGTCCGCGAGTGCTGTTCCTGGACGAACCGACCACCGGACTCGATCCCGAAAGTCGCCGCAACACATGGCGTTTGATCCAGGAGCTGAAGAACTCCGGTGTGACGATCATGCTCACGACGCACTACCTGGACGAGGCCGAGTCACTGTGCGATCGGCTGGCGATCATGCACCGCGGCACAGTCGTTCGCAGTGGAACGGTCGACGAGGTGGTTGCCGACCACCCCGCGAAGATCGAACTGAAGGCCCCCGGTACGGCGTTGCCGACACTGCCCGGTACCGCGATCGACGTCTCGGGAGACACCATCTCGATCCAGACGTCCTCGGTACAGGACACGCTCACCGACCTGCTCGTGTGGGCCCGCACCAACGGAGTGACCCTGCACGGCCTCGACGCCCGAGCAGCATCGCTCGAAACCGTATTCCTCTCCATCGCAGACGAATTCGACAATCCGGACTTCACACACACGAAGGTGATGAGCGCATGAGCACGATGACCGCACTGTCACGAGCAGAGTTCACACTGCTCGGACGCAACCGAGTACTACTGTTCAACGCGATCGTCATGCCGTTGATCTTCCCCATCGCGCTGCTGATCATCGGTAGCCGCAGTGACGACGGATTGACCGATGCAGGCGTAGGAGCTGCACTCGAGATCTTCGCACTGTTCCTGCTCGTGTTCATGGTGTACTACAACATGCTCTCGGTCTATGCCACGCGACGAGACGAGTTGGTGCTGAAGCGACTTCGCACCGGAGAGAGTTCGGACGTGCAGATTCTGCTCGGACCGGCGATTCCCTCGCTGATTCTCACCGTCGTCCTCGG
>NZ_BAOX01000015.1:0-39659 GCF_000813105.1 Rhodococcus sp. BS-15
GTGAACTGCTCGGCATCCCGGACGACTACATCACCGCCGCGCACATCGCCGTCGGCTATCCGGAGAAGTCGTTCCCGCGCAAGCTCACCCGTGATCCGGTGGAGCAGATCGTTGCGGCAGAGACGTTCTCGCAGCCGATGTTCGACTCCGCTGCACTCTCGCCTGCACTGTAAAACCACAGCATCTGAAGGAGTCCGCCGTGCCCGGTACCGCCATCCACCATCGCTCCCCCATCGGTCGCGCCACCATCGGAGATCAACTGCGTCGCCATGCGCGGACGCAGCCGAACAAGGTCGCCTTCATCAGCTATGCGGCGGACGGCACCCGGGAGGTCACCACTTACGGCGAACTGGATTCTCGCGCACATCAATTCGCCAACCTGCTGGTCGATCTCGGGGTGACAGCAGGTGACCGCGTCGCATCGATGGCTCGTAACAGCGTCGATGTGGTGGTGGCGTATTACGGAACACTCAAGGCCGGTGCGGCCTTCACCGGCATCAACGTGATGTATCGCGCCGCCGAGGTGAAGCATCAACTCGAACACGCGGAACCGACTGTGGTGGTGGCCGATCCGGCCTACGCCGAGATCATCGCCTCGGTGAAGCCCGACACCACCACCCTGGTGACCTTCGGTACCGAATACGCCGCACTGACGGCGAACACGCCGTCCACCGAGCCGGACGTCGAGATGGACGAGAACGACGTCGCGATGGCCATCTACACCTCGGGAACCGAAGCGGCCCCCAAGGGCGTCATGATTCCGCACCGCAACTTCCTGATCTCCACTGCGCCCGCGTGGAGCTGGGGTCTCCGCACCGGACCGGAGGACACCTGGCTGTTCGTCATGCCCTTCCACACCATCGCCGGGCTCGGCTCGATGACCACCCTCACGCTGATGGGCGCGACCCTGGTGCTGCCCGCAACGGTCGATCCTGCTCAGTCGCTGCGCATCATCGCCGCCGAGAAGATCTCCGTCATCGCGCAGACGCCGACGTTCTACCTGGCCCTGGCCCGTGACGAGCAGTTCGGGCCCGAGGCCGTGAGCCAGGTACGGCGCTGCCTCACTTACGGCGGCCAGGTGTCACCACACACGATCAGCGCCTGGGCCGCCGCTGCACCCGAGGCCATCTGGGGCACCTACTGGGGGCAGTCGGAACTCTCCCAGCTCGGCTCCGTCGGCTGGTTCACGACACTCGACGACATCCCCGACGGCGACGCGTCGTGGATCGGCAAGCCCGTCACGCACCTCGAGATCAAGGTGGTCGACCCCGCGGGCAACGAGAGCGAGATCGGTGAATTGCTCTGCCGCACTCCATCGGTGATGCTCGGCTACTTCAAGGACCCCGAGCGCACCGCCGAGGCATTCCGCGACGACTGGGTGCATACCGGCGACATGGTCCGTATCGACGCCGACGGCAACCTGTTCTTCTACGATCGGATGAAGGACATGATCAAGTCGGGAGGAATGAACGTGTCGTCGCAGGAAGTGGAACGCACCATCCACACGCACCCGGACGTGCTGCGTGCCGCCGTCGTCGGCGTGCCCGATCCGTATTGGTCCGAGGCCGTGACCGCCTTCGTCATCGCGCGCGACGGGGTGACCGCCGACCCGGCCGCGATCATCGAATACTGCCGCACCGAGTTGGCGTCGTACAAGGCCCCGAAGTCGGTACACATCGTGGCCGAACTGCCCGTCGACCCGCAGGGCAAGATCCTCAAGCGTGAACTGCGGCTGCTGGCGGCGGTCGAGCAGACGGTATGACGCAGCCATCCGAGGTTACCGCTCTCCCCCGTCAGGTGCGCACTCGGCAACGACGAGAGGACATCGTCGCCAATGCCGCGAATATCTTTGCGCGTGAGGGTTACTCGAACGTGGGGATGCGCGATATCGCCGACGCGTCGGCATCAAGGGTGCCAGTCTCTACCACCACTTCCCGTCCAAGGAAGACATCCTGTTCGCGATCTGCCTGACGGTCACGCAGGAGCCGGCCGAGGAGAACCTGCCGCTACTCGACGCGGCCGGAACCCCCACCGAGCGCATGTCGTCTCTGGTGCGTGCGCACCTGGTGCATCTGAATCGGCGACGAGTGGAGTACATCGTCGGCCTGCACGAGCTGGCGTCACTCACCCCCGAGCACCGCACTGTTGTCGAGGACTATCGCCGGCAGTACCAACGACGCGTCCGCGACGTGATCACCGCGGGAATGCGTAGCGGCGAATTCACCGTTCCTGATGCACGATTGGCATCGTTCGCTCTGACCGACATGCTCAACGGCATCAGCAACTGGTTCCACGACGGGGGCGAGCTGAGCATCGAGGACGTCGCCGACAACTACGTCGAACTGGCCGTTCACCGCATTCTAGGAGCATCACATGGCGATTGACGGTCACTGCGACCCCGAGTTCTCAGCGGTGCGTGACGCGCTCGCAGCCAACCTCGACAGCGGCGAGGAACTCGGCGCGTCCATCGTCGTCGACATCGACGGCCACATCGCCGTCGACCTGTGGGGCGGCTATCGCGACACCGAGCGCAGCCTGCCGTGGGAGTCGGACACGATCACCAACGTGTGGTCGACGACGAAGATGGTGACGTGCCTGGCAGCGTTGATGCTGATCGACCGCGGCGTGCTCGACCCCGATGCGCCGGTTGCGAAATACTGGCCGGAGTTCGCAGCCGCAGGCAAGGAGAACATCCTGGTGCGGCATCTGATGTCGCATACCTCCGGCGTCTCGGGCTGGGACCGGCCGTTCGGCGAAGAGGACCTCTACGACTGGGAACTGGCAACATCCCGTCTGGCCGCGCAGGCTCCGTGGTGGGATTCGCGGACGACGTCGGGCTATCACGCGGTCAGTCAGGGCCACCTGATCGGAGAAGTCGTCCGCCGCGTCACCGGAAAGTCGTTGCGCCAGTACATCGCCGACGAGATCGCCGGGCCACTCGGTGCCGACTTCCAGATCGGTGCCGCCGAGGCCGACTGGAATCGGATCGCCGACGTCGTACCGCCGCCCCCACCGACCGATGATGCCGTGCCCGACCCGACGATGGTGCGTCGCAAAACATTTCTCGGACCGTTGGTGAAGGCCTCGTCCGCGAACACCCCGGCGTGGCGCGGCGCGGACATGGGCGCAGTGAACGGGCATGCCAACGCACGATCGGTCGCCAGAATCCTGTCGGTCATCTCCCGAGGCGGCACCGTGGACGGCATACGACTGCTGAGCCCCGAGACCATCGACACGATCTTCGAGGAGCAATCCAACGGAGTCGATCTGGCGCTGGGTATCCCGTTGCGCTTCGGCCTGGGTTTCGCTCTGCCACAACAAGAATCGATGCCCTACATCCCCGACGGCAAAATCTGCTTCTGGGGAGGTTGGGGCGGATCACTGACCGTTCTGCACCCGGAATCGAAGCTGACCATCTCCTACGTGATGAACCGAATGGGGCCGGGCATCATCGGTTCGGACCGCGCGGAGCAGTACGTGCGGGCGGTGTACGACGCCCTCGTATGACGGCGGTCTCGATGATCGCGCATCACTATCATCCATTTTTCACACCATCTACTGGACAGATTTCCCAATTGCGCAGACCCGGCGCGTTCGATCCCACGTGCTCTAGCGCGCGGGAACCGTGATTCCTCGCGCGTCGAGGATGGGTCGAACACCTTCGGCAAAGTGATACGACTCCTCCAGATGCGGATATCCCGAGAGGATGAACTCGTCGAACCCTGCGTCGTGGTACTCCCCTATGAGGTTTGCGACTTCCTCGTGCGAGCCCACCAACGCCGTACCCGCGCCGCCGCGTACCAGGCCGACTCCGGCCCAGAGGTTCGGGTAGATCTCGAGCGAGTCTTTGCTGCCACCGTGCAGCGCCGCCATCCGCCGTTGTCCCTCGGACTGCGAGGACGAATGCAACGCGTGTGCCTGCGACACCTGGTCCTCGGGCAGCTCGTCGAGGAGCTTCTGTGCGACGGCCCAGGCCTCGTCGGACGTGTCGCGGCTGATGGTGTGCAAGCGAATGCCATAGGTGAGCTTGCGCCCTTCGGCGTCCGCGAGCGCCTGCACCTTCTCGATCTTCGCGCGGGCATCGGCCGGGGGCTCGCCCCATGTCAGATACGTCTGGACGTGCTTCGCGGCGACCGCGAGCGCGGGATCGGACGAGCCGCCGAACCAGAACTCGGGCAACGGGTCCGGGGCCTCGGATACGCGCGCATCGGCGACCTCGAAGAACTCGCCTTTGTGATCAACCGCCGACTCGGTCCAGATTCGGTGGACGAGTCCGAGAAACTCGTCGGTGCGGGCGTAGCGCCGATCGTGATCGATCCAATCCCCGAAACGACGCTGCTCGACGTCGTCGCCACCGGTGACGATGTTGAACAACACCCGCCCTTCCGAGAACCGCTGCAGCGTCGCCGCCTGCTGCGCCGCCAACGTGGGCGGCGTGAGACCGGGACGGAAGGCAACGAGGAACTTGAGCCTTCGAGTGCTCTGCAGTAGCGCGGCCGTGGTCAACCACGCGTCCTCGCACCATGTTCCAGTGGGAGTCAGCACCCCCTCGTAGCCGAGTCGATCCGCGGCCTGAGCAACCTCGGTGAGGTAGCGCAACGACGGACGACGAAACCCGGCAGGTTCACGGAGATTTCCGGAGGCATGGGACGCGCCGACGATGGAGCGGCCGTCGCCTGCGGTGGGAAGAAACCAGAAGATACGTGCGGTCACGGGTGAACTCCTACGTGATCAGTTGGTGGATGCGTTCGCGTCTGCGATGGCGTCGTTGTAGCGGGTGTCGACAAAGTCCTCGAACTGGTTGCCACCGGGGATGCTGCCGCTGTCGACGAAGACATCGAACAGTGTCTGCTCCGACTCGACCACTTTGTCGTCCAACGCAATTGCCGGTCGCTGACTTCGTCCTTGCGCCAATTCGCCTGCTGTCGGGTCGATGCCGACTGCCGCTGAGTACGCCGCCGCCCACTCGGCCGGATTCTTCTCGGCCCAGGCGGAGGCTTTGGCCAAACGGACGACGAAGTCCTGCAGGGCGGTATTGGTCGCGGGATCGTCCAACGCTTGCTGCGAGGCGATACCGAAGCCGTAGCCATTCGCGACACCCTCGGCAGTGGTCAGTGTTTTGGAGCCGTTCTGGACCTGAGCGATCGCGGTGAACGGGTCCCAGATCGCCCAAGCGTCGACCTCACCGGAGGTGAATGCCGTCAGCGCATCGGCGGGCTGAAGGAACACCAACTGAACGTCGTCGGTGGTCAAGCCGGCCTTCTGCAACTGCAGCAGCACATGGCCGTGCGCGGAACTTCCCTTACCCACGGCGATCTTCTTGCCGCGCAGGTCTGCGAACGATGTGAGCGTCGAGTCTGCAGGCACAAGAATCTGATCGCCGCTCGCGTCGTTGGTGTAGGCGGAGACAACCTTGATGCGCGCGTTGGCTGCGACACCGAAGACCGGCGGCGTATTGCCCGTGACCGCGAAATCGATCTGCCCAGCCGTCGCGGCCTCCACCTGAGGTGGACCGGAAGTGAAGGTGGAGAACGCAACATCGTACGGCGCAGAGTCAAGTTCCCCCGACGCGCGTAGCAGCGCTTCGGTGCCACCCTTCTGATCACCGACCTCGAGGGTCACCGTTGCGAGCTGGTCGTTCGAAACGAGTTCCGGGGCTTCGGTGATCGCGGTGTCGCTGCCACGAGAGACGCAGCCGGTGAGGCCGACAACCGTCAGAGACAGGGCAGCGAGCACGCCGAGTGCGCGCAGCGATCGGGGACGAGCGTGTGACGACATGTGTGAAAGATCCTTTTCCGGTACCAGATTGGGCGGTCAGTGAACTCCGAGAGCTCCGAGCAGATGGGTACGAAGGCGAGAGAAGCCGGGTGTTCCCCGGTCGCGGGGACGAGGCAGGTCGACTGTCACCGTGTCCGAGACTTCGCCGTTCTCGAGCACGACGACCCGATCAGCAAGCGCGACAGCCTCGTCGACATCGTGGGTGACCAGGAGGATGCCGAACCCGTGCCGTCCCCACAAATCGAGCAGGAGCGACTGCATGGTCAGCCGAGTGAGGGCGTCGAGCGCGCCGAACGGTTCGTCGAGCAGCAGCAGTTCGGGCTCCCCCACCAATGCCCGCGCCAGCGCGGCGCGCTGGGCTTGGCCACCCGACAGCGTGAGCGGCCATGCGTCCCGCTTCGCGGCGAGACCCACCTCGGCGAGGGTGGCGTCCGCGGCGGTCAACGCCTCGTTGCCCGTCACGCCAGCGGTGTTCAGACCGTAGGACACGTTCTGACGCACCGTCCGCCATGGGAACAGGCGGGGTTCCTGGAACGCCACCGCGGGATTCCCGGCGACCTGCCGCTCCCCGGTGTGGTCCGTGGACAGGCCGGCCAGGACGCGCAGGATCGTCGACTTTCCGGAACCGGAGCGTCCGACCAACGAAACGATCTCGCCCCGCTCGATGGACAGGTCGACGCCCTTCAATACGTGGCTGGATCCGTAGAACTTGTCGATCCCGTGCAAGGTGGCGACGGACGTCGTCGTAGTAGTCATGAATCAAGCATCCAATCGGTATCGCAGGGCGCGCTTTTCGAG
This sequence comes from Rhodococcus sp. BS-15, assembly GCF_000813105.1. NCBI lineage: Bacteria > Bacillati > Actinomycetota > Actinomycetes > Mycobacteriales > Nocardiaceae > Rhodococcus > Rhodococcus sp. BS-15. The sequence continues at coordinate 6,577 of NZ_BAOX01000015.1, forward strand.
AATCCGGACGATGCCGTCGGTGGAGATTCCCATCAGGGCGTAGATGACGAGTCCGAAGATGATGGTGTCTAACCGCAGGAAGTCTCGTGCATTGTTGATGACGTAACCGAGCCCGGATTCGGCGTTGATCTGTTCTGCCACGATCAACGACAGCCACGCGATGGCCAACGACTGCCGAAGCCCTACCAACAGTTGTGGAGCGATACTCGGCAGGATGATCGTGGTGAACCGCTGACGCCACGAGAAACCGAGTACGACGGCGGTGTCGAGGAAATCACGATCGATCTGACGTATCGCCGAGAACGTGTTCAGGTACAAGGGAAATGCGACACCCAGGGCGACCAACAGGATCTTGGGAGTCTCGCCGATCCCGAACCACAGAATGAACAGCGGGATCAGGCCGAGGTGCGGAATTGCGCGCAGCATCTGCAGCGGCGGATCGACCGTTGCCTCGGCGAGCTTGGACAACCCGACCAGCGCACCGAGCGCCACGCCGATCAGCCCGCCCAACACGAGCCCCTGGACGACCCGGGTTCCGGAAATGGCAAGGGCGTCGGTCAATTCACCGGTGCGCAGCAGCTCCAGTCCCGCGTCGAAAATCAACGACGGTGCGGGAAGCACGCGTTCGGAGAGAACTCCTGCAGCGCTGGCGATCTGCCACAGGACAAGTAGCAAGACGGGAGAGAGAAAGCGTAGGACGGTCCACCGGTACCGCTGCCACACCGATTGTTTCGGTGAGGCGGGCGCAGGGTCGGTGTCGCTGACACGCAGGTGCACGGGTCCCGCGGGTGGGGCGTACGACGTGACGACCATGTTCACGTGCCTTCCGGTTGATGACGATCAGCTTCGAGTCACCACCATCCGTCACGATCCGGGTCGAGAACAGGGTTCGAATCACCGTGAATCCAGGTCGGGCAGAATCGTCGTCATGAACGTCGAGCCCATTCACACCGAACGCCTGACGCTGCGGCTGTACGAACCTGCCGACGCAGACAGGGTTCTCGTGTACTACAGCGATCCCGAAGTGTGCCGCTTCCTTCTGCACGAAGCGTGGACGAAAGCCGATGCTGTTGCAGCCGTGAACAAACGGATGAGGCGATCGGGATTGAACACCCAGGCGCTCGCTATGGTCGTCGAACACGAGGGGACGGTGGTGGGCAACGTCGAGGCGTGGTTGGTGGACGGTTCCCCGGCTCTCGTCGAACTCGGCTGGACCTTCGACCCGGCCGTATCCGGTCGCGGCTACGCCACCGAGGCGGTGAACGGTTTGATCGACCACGTGTTCTCGCTACCCCAAATCCACCGCGTCAGCGCACAGATGGACGGACGCAACGAGGCGTCGGCCCGATTGGCCGCGCGGGTCGGGATGCGTCAGGAAGCGCACTTTCGTCAGACTGGTGGTGCAAGGGCGAATGGACCGACACCCTGGTGTACGCGATGTTGCGCGAGGATCGCTGACCGCTACAACAGATCCGGAACATCCAAGATCGTGACGCCAGTTTCTTCACGCCACCGCTGCAGCAGATCCCCTCGATCGGAAAGACCGGTGGTGACCTTCACGGCATGCGGATGGCTCTCACCGACCGCACCCGCTCCACCGAAAAGGGCGACACAACGACCCGCACGTTCGAGTTCGTGGCGCGCCCAATACCGCAGACCATCGAACCCCGCCGCTCGTAACGCGGCCGCCCACCGCTGCGTCAACGGATAATCGGCAGTCGAAAAGATCTCCGCCGTCACGCCGAACGCAATACCGGTGTTGGCAGTCAGATCAGCGAGTGTGACGTCTGAGCCCAACGTGGTCGTCGACGCCGCACGACTCTCGACCTCGTACCGGGGCACCACGAGTTGACCGCCGAAAATCTCCAGAAGCGTCACCACCTCGTCTTCGGCCAGATAGCACGTTCCGCCGGGCTCTTCGAGGTCGAACCTGCCGCCACCGCTCGACGAGTGCTACCACGTTCCCAGATTGGCCCGATGTGACCGAAACAGCTCGGTCCCAGCGGGGTACACGTACGACGGAAACCGTCCCGACAATTCACCGACGGCCTTCGGCTCGGACAGATGAACGACAGCGCGTTCGGCGCTCACGCCGAAAGGCGACTGGCAGCGCCCTCGGCCGCGCGCGCCACAACCGGTACGTCACCATCGAGAAGAGCACGCCGAGGTGTGCGACCACCCAACTCGGCCTGCTCGGTAGCAAACCAGGCAACCGTCGACCATCCTCGAGGATCGACGTCCGCCCACACTCGCAGCACCTGCTGGATCCCGAGAATCGGTTTCGCGGGACGGTCGTCGGTAAACCCTGCGGCGGCATACCCGTACTTGCCGTTACTACCTGTCAAACGCAGAACACGATGCTCGCGCACAGCTTTGCTCAGAGCAGCGCGAGTCCAACCCGCTACCGCGACAGCCTCACTCGGAGTCAAGATCTCACCCACATGCTCACTCCACGCGCGGCGCGCCTTCAAACCGTTCACGATGCCATCGAGACCTGCCCTCGCGTACGCCAGGTCACGTTCGTCCGGCGCTCCACTGGCCTCGACAAGGCGATGCGCCATGACTTCCAGATCCTTCTCGACTGTGGACATGCTTCATGGTCCCCTCCACTGTCCCGATGTCAACCATGTCAACTTGCATTGGTGACCGGACGGAATCTGACGCGTTCACCTCCCGAACATCTCCGGTTGGGCTCTGCGACATCGACCGGTGACCGTCGTGCGACAGTCTCGGGAAACTTCACTTCTCGACTCCTGGGAGTTTCACCGATGGCTTCGTTTCTCAGAGCAGCTCTGCTGGGCACACTCGCACTGATTTCTGTCTCGACTACGTCGATGGGCAGCGTCGCCACTGCCGCCCCGGCACGGAACGCGTCGCCACTGTGCCAGGTCGCAGACCTCCTCCCCACCGGATCGTCGGCGGGCCTCGGTTACCAATGTGCCGAAGCGGGTGAACTTCTCGACCTCCCGATCGGTGACGTGCGCGCAACGCAACCCTCGCTCGGATACGACGAGGTGTACTACAAGCTCGGTCGCTACACGCTCGGCAAAGACGAGATCAACAAGAAGTTCGACGACTGGTGCGAGGCCAACGGCCTGGAAGAAGCTGCCTCGGCGTTGCCCGATGCGCGACTGGACAACCCGTCGTCCTTCACCTGCACTGTCCCCGTCGGCCAGGAAACGCCCGACACAATCGCACCGATGAAAACTGTCGTCATCGGGCCGGGCGGCGTGCCGTACCTGACCGACGGACACCACACGCTGACCTCGTTCTACGAATTGGCCGACGGCGGGCCGAATCTGCATCTTCGTCTGCGGGTGGTCGCGAATCTCAGCGATCTGAGCCCCGCTGATTTCTGGGCGCGGATGAAAGCCGAGAAGTGGGTGTGGAACTACGACGTCGACGGTAACGAGGTTCCGGTAGAACAGCTTCCGTCGGGAGTCGGCCTTGCCAAGTCCCAGAACGACCAGTACCGCAGTCTGATGTACTTCGCTCGCGATATCGGCTTCACACCCGGCACCATCCCGTTCCAGGAATTCTACTGGGGTGCATGGGTTCGCGATTCCGGCGCAGTCGACATCAGCGGGTGGGACAGCAACAACCTGGCGAGCTACTTGAGCACGGTCGGCGCGGTCTCGCGCGCGCAGGTGGCGGCACCGAAAGACGCGGTGATCGACAGTGGCCGCACCGCAGCCGAACTCGGTGCTCTGGACGCCTGGAACGACGGCAAGGCTTCCTCCAAGGGCGAATTCGGGAAGCTCTCGGCCCCGTACTCGGACGACAAGCCGGGCAAGCTCGCCTACTCCTTGCAGTACAAGTCGGGACTGCCCCGGTAGTTCCGTTCACCTGCTATAGCCGGGCCCGGAGGCGGGACCGCAACCGAATCGCCACGAATCCGACGAGGGCGAGCGCGACCGACACGATGACGATCTTCTGCAGGATCTCGGCATACGCGTCGACCAGGTGCCAATTCTCGCCCAGTTGATATCCCGCGGTGACGAAGATGGTGTTCCAGATCAGGCTGCCGATCGTGGTGAGTACGAGGAATTTCATCATTCCCATCCGCTCTATTCCGGCGGGCAGGGAAATGAAGCTCCGAAACAGCGGGATCATGCGGCCCGACAACACTGCCTTCGAGCCGTGCTTGGCGAACCACGCCTCCGAGCGGTCGAAGTCGCCGGCCTTGATCAGTGGTATTCGTGCCACCAGTGCTCGCGTACGTTCGCGTCCGATGAGCGCGCCGACCGCGTAGACGATCACCGCGCCCAGCACCGAGCCGAGCGTCGTCCAGAAGAGCGCGGCACCGAAGGAGAACACTCCCTGGCTGGCCGAGAACCCGGCAAGGGGCAGAACGAGTTCGCTCGGGATCGGCGGAAACAGATTGTCGACGCCGACGACGACGGCGGCACCAGGACCGCCGAGCGCATCCATGACGCCGACCGCCCAGCCGGCCAGGCCGTCGAGTTGCTCGGTGTCGGCGGCTGCAGCAATCAGTAAGTTGGACATTGCAATTCCCCTGTTCGTCGGTGTCGCTTGTTGAGAAGGACACCGAAAACGCTACGAAGATCGTGACTGCTGAACATCGAGGAAAGCCGTCGCCTGTTGCTGGGCTGTCTGCAGGGAAATCTTGCGGTTTACCGCAGTACCAGCAGCCACCTGCTCGGCTACGCTGCTGGAGTGCTGGTCAACCGTGGCGTGTACCCACCCGAGCAGGGGGACCGCGCTTCGATCGGCTCACTTGTTCGGCGTTGGGTAACGGCACTGTCCGGAGTTCTGCTCGGGAGCGTCACCGCGGTAGTCGCACTGCTGTTCTCTGTGGTGTCCTTTCTCGCTCTGGCACCGGCGCGCACCCTGGGCCAGCGGGGACGGTTCCTGCGGCGGGCCGTAGGTGTCAGCGCACTGGCGTTGTCCGAGTTCGAGATTCGACGCATCATCCGATTCCACGGAGCGCTGCAAACGGACGCACTGACCCCTCGCCGGTGCCGCAGGTATCTCGGTCTGCGGTGGACGATCGGAATACTCGGGCTCGGCGTGGTCCTTCTTTTGACGTTGTGTCTCGTCGTGGCCGGTTCGATGGTCTCGGCATGGATCCTCAACGGCGACTGGGGGCTGATCGAAAACTCCAACCGCGTCGACGGTGAACTCGTTGCGATGGCCGCGCTGCCCGGGATCCTCTTGACCTTCGTCGCAGCTGTCGGCGTAGTAGGGGTGGGGTCGTTGGACCGCTGGTTCGCCGTTCAGGCACTCGGAAGGCGGTCGCATCGGTTGCTGCACCAGCGAGTTGCCGAACTGACGAGCAGCCGCGATCACGTGGTCGACGCCATCGACGACGAACGCCGCCGCATCGAGCGAGATCTACACGACGGAGTGCAGCAGCACCTGGTTGCTCTGGCGATGCTCCTCGGCCGAGCCCGCCGCGCCGAGGATCCCGAGAAGGTGCAGGAACTACTCGGCCAAGCCCACGTCGCCTCTCAGGGAGCGATCGACGAGCTGCGCGAGGTTGCCAATCGGGTGTACCCGATCGCGCTCGACCAGGACGGCCTGCGCGCATCTGTCGAAGCGATGGCCGAGCGGGCCAGTGTTCCCGTTCGACTCACCTACGAGCTGACGGAGAGGTTGCGACCCGCTGTGGAGTCGGTCCTCTATTTCGTCATCTCGGAGGCCGTCACCAATGCCGCTAAGCACGCGTGCCCGAAACTGTTGGAGGTCAACATCGCTCACCAGAGGTTCGACCGCGTATTGGCCACCATCACCGACGACGGACCGGGTGGCGCGGATCCGTCCGGCACCGGGTTGTCCGGCCTGGCCCGCCGCGTTGCCGCCGTGGACGGCACCCTCACCGTGGACAGTCCGGTCGGCGGCCCGACTGTCGTGACGGCGAGCGTCCCGTGCGGGTGATGGTCGCGGAGGACTCGACGTTGCTGCGTGAGGGACTGGTCCGTCTGCTCGTCGACGAAGGCCACGAGGTGATCGCGTCCGTGGGCGACGCCGACGCGCTCTTGATTGCGGTGGAACAGGATTGTCCCGATATCGTCGTCACCGACGTCCGCATGCCTCCTGGTCACAGCGACGAGGGGCTGCGAGCAGCATTGACCATTCGCAGTCGATGGCCGGAAGTGGCGGTACTCGTACTCTCGCAGTACGTCGAAAACCGTTACGCAGCAGAGCTGATCAGCGGATCCGGCGGCAAGGTCGGCTACCTGCTGAAGGACCGCGTCGCGCAAGTCGACGAGTTCCTGGACGCCCTCGACAGAGTCGCCGGCGGCGGGACTGCCTTCGACCCGGAAGTGGTGAGGCAGCTGCTGTCTCGCACGACCCGATCGAATCCACTAGAGAAACTGACGCCGCGCGAGCGCGAGGTGCTCGAGCTGATGGCACAGGGTCTCACGAACGCACGAATAGCCGCCGATCTGTACATCTCGGTGAGCTCGGTCGAAAAGCACATCAACGCCGTGTTCGACAAGCTCGGACTGGCGAACTCCACCGGTATGAGCCGCCGGGTGATGGCGGTGGTGGCGTACCTGCGGACGTGATCAGGCGATGCGGGTCGCCGAACCCGACACCATGATCCCGCCGGACGGAGGGATGTCCACCAGGAGCTTGCTGGGTCGGCCGACATGGCTACCCTGATGGATAACGATGCTCGCAGGTGGCCGAACCGCATCCGAAACGCGGAGGTACCCACCGGTCGCCGCCGCTGCCGCACCTGTTGCCGGGTCCTCCGTGATGGACCGACCGGGAACACATTGCGTGCGTGCCATAGGTAGGCGCTCTTCGGCCAGAGGACGATGATCGTCGCCGGCCAACCGTGCTCGTCGAGCACAGCACGAGCGCGTCCGAGATCAGGTGAGAACCCGTCGAAGACGTCCCGACCTTCGAGAACGACGAGGGGGTGCCAATTGCCACCGAACGCCTCAGCGGGAACGTAATTGGGATGCAGGTGGTCCGCGGTCAGGCCGAGAGCGCCGAGCACGTCGGCAAGGGCCGTGCTGGACAGCGGTGCCGACTTCGGCTCCACACTCGTGAACGACACCAACGGCGCACCATCCGAGCCGATGCTCGTCTCGATCGCGATGTCCCCCACCGGCGTCGAGAAACGAATCGGCCCGACGCCCTCGGTCACGCTGATCGCTGCGGCCGTCGCCACTGTTGCGTGCCCGCAGAACGGCACCTCGGCGACCGGCGAGAAGTACCGGATAATGCGGTTCCGGTCGCCATCTCCGGGGGTGACGAAGGCCGTCTCCGCGTAACCGACGTCCGCTGCAATCCTCAGCATCTCGATGTCGTCCAGGCCGCGGGCATCGAGGACGACTCCTGCTGGGTTACCGCCTGACGGCTCACTGGAGAACGCCGTCCACCGTTGAATGTCGATCTGGGGCATGCTGAAAACCTACTCGTGTGCTCTGTGTGGCCGAGCAAGTGTTGGTCGCAACATGGAAGGCTCGACGACGCCCAGGGCTGGGATTTCGCCCGAATGGGACGGAACCCGCTACTGTAATTCCGGAGTCGGCACGCCGGGGGTTGCTGACGTCGATTTACCGGGGGGGTAAATGTTCGAGCATCGAGGCGGATCGTCGCGGCTGTATGTGCTGCTTCGACCGTCCGGCGGTACTGCAACGCGGACGGTCGACCTTCGAATTCTGTCCGACGGCCGAGTCGGGTTGGCGGCATACACGTCACTGACGTCGTTGGTTCGCAACTGCGGCAACGGACAACCGTGGGGGCTTGTCGACGAACAAGGGCTTGCAGAGATCCGCGCGTCGGCCGACATCGACGTCGTTCTACTTGACGCGCCACTTCCCCTGCAGGACAAATGCATTAGTGCGAGTAGTAGCAGTCCCGACTCGTATATGACGGACCCGCTCCGATGAGCCTGCAGGGCATCGAGATCGGCGATCTCAACGAGCCCGCTCGGATACTGATCGAGAACGCGCAAACGTTGGATTCGAGTGGCGACAGCGCACCCGAGGTGCCGAACGCGGGCACGTCCACCATCTTCGTCGGCGAGGCCATAAGGTCTCTGGCGCAGGCGATGTCGGATCTGATGATCGCCTCGGCTCGCGCCGCCGACGCAGTGCAGGCGTGCGACGAGGACTACGCCGCCGCGGAACACGCGAACACCGCAGCCGTTGTCGATGCGGGTGCACCGGATGGTCCGCGCTGATGACGATCTACGTGTACCTCGACGTGGACATCGACGCATGCCGCGAGTGTGCATCAGCGTTGCGCACACTCGGCGGGAGCGCGGAAGGCGGATTCGAACGGTTCCGCGACGCCCGCGATCGATCCGAGGACGTATGGAAGTCCGGTGCCGGCGACAGTTTCCGCGACACGATCTCGACGCTGAGCACGGCCGCAGAGCAGACCGCTGACCGGGCGCCAGCGTTGGCGCAGGCACTCGATTCGTTTGCAGCGTCGATGTGCACCGCCCGAGAGTCCCTCAATCGAGCGATCGCGCGAGCCATGGAAACCGGCATCTGGGTCGGCCCGGATGTCTGCAACGCAACGTGGATCGGCAATCCTGATCCGCTGCCGCCGACGGGACCCTGGTCGATCGAACAACTGACAACCCAAGCGAACCAGATCGCGGCGTACAACGATGCCGTCGACATGGTCATCGAGGCACGGACGACCGAGTCGAATGCACACACAGCCTTGCAGTCCGCGTTCGATGACAGTGCCGGCTGGCTGGACCGGCTGCGCAGCTCGGCGCCGTGGATGGCCGCCGGCGGAGCGATCAGCTACCTGGCACTGCCGCTCAGCAGGCCGATCGGTGGGGCGCGATTGCTCAGACCAGGGCTGCGCAACTGGAACGGTTTGTGGCCCTTGCCTCCGAGGCGGCACCCGATTCGGTCAATACAGCCGCGACCAGAGCGGCGTCGGCCTTCACACCTGCGGCGGATGATGCGATTCGAATCGCTGCACAGAACGGGGCGCTGCTGCCGGGAAATAGCGCTACTACGCTCGGGCGTCTCGCAACTGTTGGACTTCCTTTCGGAGGCAAGGTCGGACCAAAAATCCCGATTGTTGGAATCGGGGTCACCGCGGGCCAAGTCGTCTATGACCTCCAAGATGCTGAAAGCCCGGGAGACGCGGCCAAGATAGTCGCAAAAGACGCTGGGGGTTTCCTCGCAGGTACTGCAGCGACGACTTTGCTACTCGGGAGCGTCGCTGGGGGGCCAGCAACAGTCGCGGCCGTTGGCGTCGGAATTTTGGTCAGCTACGGCGTGGGCGAGCTCATCGAATGGGCCGCCGAATGATGTCGAAATCGCGACGAATTGCGAGGAAGCCAGCTCCGATGCCGAATCCGACGACAGGCGAACCTCGACCACCGACCGCGCACCGAGGTGAGGCACGCGCACATTGGGTGACGATGCCGGGCGACCTCGAAAAAAGCGTTGTGCCACTCGAACACGGCCCAGCATTGGAAGCTTTCGAGGAGCCCCGAGGGACTAAAGTTCTCCAAGCTTGGATGCTGTTCGCGATTTTCTTGCTGGTTTTTGTCGTTCCCTTCCGCGGCTTCGGATGGGCTGACCTTTGGTTTCCGTGGTTCGTGATTCTAGGACTCCCTCTTCTGCACTATCGCAAGTCCCTCGGCGACCGCGTCCTGGCAGGAGCCCGCTGGGTTCAACAGCGCGACCAGTGGATCTCGACCTACGAAATCACCAAAATCCGATCCACCACCGTCGGACTGAACCGAGCATCCAAGATCGAAGACGTCCACGGCAACAAGCTCATCCTCGTACTCCGCGACGCCCAGATGAACCCACTCTTGTGGAACCTCGTCTACAACGGCATCGCTCACTCCGTCGCCTACGGCAATTGCGACATATCGAAAGCGGCACGCCGAATTCTTAAAATCTAGCCGCGCCCAAACAGAACCTGGTATCGGCGGCAGCGCCATCACAATTCGGTTCGTCCGACATCGTTCCTCGGCTAAGGCATCCGTGCCGAGCCGCTTCGACTACCAGCGATCGACGTGCAGCACCGTCTCGATCGGATCCCGCGGAGCGACCTTGAACGTCTCCCCTGTGTAGTACGCCGTGGGGATCAGCGCACCCTGATGAAAGTCCTCGGGGATGCCGAGCAATTCGGAGATCTCGGCTTCCTTGGCGAGATGAATTGTGGTCCAGGCTGTTCCGAGGCCACGGGCGCGCGCAGCCAGGGCGTAATTCCACACCGCGGGCAGCAGCGAGCCCCACAGACCTGCCTGATTACCCGCTGGCAACGTCTTGCCCGCCTGGATGCACGGAATCAGCAGCACCGGAACCTCGCCCATGTGTTCGCCTAGCCAGCTCGCGCTGTCTCCGACGCGCTTCTGTACCGATGCGCGTTCTGGATCGTCGGCGAACAGCGCCGAAGCGGAATGCTTGGACGCCTGATACGCGGTGAACAGTTCGCCGTAGATAGCGCCGATGCGTGCACGCAGATCAGGATCGGTGACGACGATCCACTGCCACCCCTGCTTGTTCGAGCCGGACGGAGCCTGCAGAGCGATTTCGAGACACTCCTTGACCAGTTCGATCGGCACCGGCCGCGTCAGATCGAGACGTTTGCGGACGGTGCGCGTCGTGGTCAGCAGCTCGTCGGGAGTCAGGTCGATGATCGGGAAAGAAGTCACTTCTCGATCATGCACCATTCGGTGACCGCAGTGCCCTGTCGACCAAATCTTGGTTCGCTTCATCCCAGTACGCAGTCATGGACTTGCCCCCGTGCCCATCATTTTCGTCGACGACGAGCGTCGATCCGGGCCAAACCCGGTGCAGACGCCACGCAGTGACAACGGGTCCGGACACGTCGCGTCGACCGTGGATCAGTACGCCCGGCATCTCGCCCAGATCTGCTGCGCGGTCGAGCAGCGGCGGATCGCAGAACCCGTCGTGTGCCCAGTAGTGCGTGGTTAGTCGCACGAAGCAAGGCGGAACCGGTCGTCCTCCCACCTGGGATTACGTCGGATGCCGCCGGTGCCGATCGAGATGTGGACGTCTTCCCACAACGCCCACTCTCGGGAAGCCCTGTCCCGCAACGCAAGATCGTTCGAGTTCAACAGTTGGGCGTAGGCGTCGACTATTCGTCCGTGTCCGCGGTGGTAGCCGACGCCGGCCTGCTCGGCGAAGGTGGCGAAACGATCCCACGCTTCGGGGAAGATCGCGCCGACGCCTCGGTGATCCAGTCGACCTCCTCGCGGCCGGTCGTGATGACGGCGGCCAGGACAACGCCGAGGACGCGCTCCGGGTGTGCGAGAGCGTAAGCAACTGCGAGAGTGGATCCCCAGGATGCGCCGTTGACAATCCACGCCTCGACGCCGAGGTGCTCACGCAGGGCTTCGATGTCGGCAATCAGATGGGCAGTGGTGTTGGTGGACAACGACGTCGAGGGATCGGACGCGTGTGGAGTGGACCGTCCACACCCGCGCTACTCGAATCCGACCGCTCGAACTTTGGAGAGGTCGAAGTGGCGACGAAACTGGCTCGCGTTCAGAGTCCCACCCGGACCGCCGTGCAGGTACACCGCCGGCACGCCATCGGACGGACCCCACTGCTCCCAGTAGATGTTCTGGCCGTCCCCCACGTCCAACATTCCGTGCAGCGTCGGCTCGTCGTCGAGTGTCATGCAGCCATCACATCATTGAAGGCAGCATCCGTCGGATCACTGCCCACGCGGACGCGTCGATCCAGGACGGATTCGATTGCTGCGGTGAGCGGAACACCTCGAGGGTCGACAGTGCTGCGATGGACTGAATGCTCGACGCAAGGATCGGCTCGTCGAACAACACAATGTCGGTGGCTACCTTCCACTGCGGACCCGAGACCGGGGTACCGGTCAAGGTGCCGGCACCCCAGATCCCGCGTCGCGGATGGGTACTGACCCAGAACAACACCGGTTGCCAGGTGCCATCAGACGCGTTCGATAATTGTCGGCGACGCACCAGTGCTCGTGCGCGTGACCGTCGTCGACCATCGGCGCGAGATCGGTCTTGTGCGGATTGCACTTGATCACCCATGCGCCGAAAGTCTGATCAGTTATAGCCCGAGCACTCACCCTTACGAGTCTAGGAACTCAGGCCACCGCGTCGTTGCCCTGGGCTGCCGACACCACCAGATTGTTTGCTGTGAGCCCATTTCCGTTCTTGGCGGCGTCGATCCACTGATCCGTCGTCGCCACCGCTGCGAAGTTCGACTGGTAGAGCACCATCAGCGCCTTGTGCAGTTGTTCGGCCGACACGGTGCCAGCCTCGTTCGATAGGTTGATCGCGCCGGTGGCGTCGGACAAGATCTCGACGGTCAGGTCCAGCGCCTCGGCGTCGGCGCTGGAGGCGAGGTCGCAATTGTTGGTCATGTAACCGACGATCGTGACGGTGTCGATGTTGTTGCCCTGCAGCCACTTCGCGACGCCAGTACCGGCGAACACGCTGCTGTACTTCTTCTCCACCCGCTCGAACGAGGGCTGCACGACGGCCTGAATATCGGAGTGCAGCTCGTACGTCGGGGTGCCCTTGACGAAAGCGGGCGAACCTTCGGGCATCTCGTGCTGCACGACGGCCACGGGAACATCCTGCGCCACAGCCGCTTCGATGGCGCGGAGGATATTCGCCAACGACTCCTCGCGCGGCGGGTACTGAATCTTCAGCACTCCCTCGAAGTACTCCTGCTGGACATCGATGACGATGAGGGCTCTGCGCGGTGCGGTCATGGGCGTTCTCCTTCACGTGGCGTTCTCGGTCGATACCCATACTTCGTCATCGACCTTGCGTCCACGAGTGGCACGGATGCATACTTTCGATGGAATTGCGCCAACTCGTCGATCGGAGTCCCATGCGCATCGCGCTGTACGTGTTCGACGGCATGACGATGTTCCATCTCGCCGCCCCACTGATGGTGTTCGGCGAGGTGAGCCGACTCGGACTCGCTCCCGACTGGGAGACGCGCGTGTGGTCCGACGCACCAGGGTCGATCCGCACCGAGGAGGGCTTCCCCGTCGGCGACATCGCAGGCCCCAGCACCGTCGACTGGGCCGACATCGTGATCGTGACGTCGTGGCCGGAGTCGTTGCCTCACATAGGCACTGACTTCTCGAACGCACTCCGAGGAGCACATGAACGAGGGGCAGAGATCGCAGGACTGTGCCTCGGTTCGTTCGCGGTAGTCGATACCGGGTTGCTCGCCGGCCGGCCTGCCGTCACGCACTGGACCAAGATGACCGAGCTACGGGAGCGAAATGCACACGCCGGCGTCGACGAATCGGTGCTTTACATCGACCACGGCGACGTGATGACCTCCGCGGGCACCGCGTCGTCGATCGATTCCTGCTTGCACATCGTCCGCAAGCACCTCGGTTCGGCTGCGGCGACCCGGGTGGCGCGCAGTCTGGTGGTCGCACCCCATCGCGACGGCGGACAGGCACAGTACATAGAGCGTCCGGTCATCGAAGCATCGGGAGATACCGCGATCGCCGACGTGCTGAGCTGGGCGCTCGAACGACTGGACGAGCCGTTGCCCATCGAGCGACTGGCCGACCATGCGCGCATGAGCCGACGCAGCTTCATCCGTCAGTTTCAGCTCGAAACAGGATCCACCCCGGCTCGCTGGGTCTTGGACAAACGCCTCGAGGAAGCTCGGAGCCTGCTCGAAACGACCGATCGCAGTATCGAGCACATCGCTGCCCTGTGCGGATTCGGCAGCGCCGTGACCCTGCGTCAGAACTTTCGCTCGGCATTCGCGGTGACACCGACGGCCTATCGACGGCAATTCGCCGTCGGATGTGCGCCCACAGATGCGGTCGACAGGCAAGGATGAGCGACGTGATCCTGTGGATAGTTGCCGGAGTAGAGCTCGCCGCCATCATCGCGCTCGGTGTGGTCTTGATCGTCTCGCGCCGAAAGTTGAAGCACACGCGTCGAGCGCTCGACCGCGCTCTCGAATCTCAGCAACGCCGTAAGCGACGCGGCCTGGTGCCCTTAGCGATCAGAACCGCCTTCCACACCACGGACTTGCTCATCAACAAGGGCTTCGGCGCAACGGTCCGAAACTCCGTCGAAGACCTCGCGGGCTGGGCCAAAGTCGAACGCCCCGATCTGGCACGCATGACCGCCGACGGCGACATCGTGGTGATGTTCTCCGACATCGAGGGATCCACCGCACGCAACGAGGAACTCGGCGACCGCGGATGGGTGAAACTGCTCGAAAAGCACAACAAGCTGATCAACAAACACGTCGACGACCACGGCGGTCACGTGGTGAAGAGCCAAGGCGACGGCTACATGATCGCCTTCTCCGACCCGGGCCAGGCGGTGCGCTGCGGAGTGAAGGTGCAGGAGGCACTGCTGAAGAACCCCGACCGCTGGGACCGCATCCGCGTCCGAATGGGCGTGCACGTGGGCAGTTCCGTGCGACGCGGCGACGACCTGTTCGGCCTCAACGTGGCCATGGCAGCACGCGTCGCGGGACAGGCCGACGGCGGCGAAATTCTCGTCAGCGAACCGGTGCGCAATGCGATCGGGGCAGCGCACGATCTGACTCTCGGAACGCCCCGCGACGTCGAATTGAAAGGAATGAGCGGAAGTTTCCAGTTGTATCCGGTTGTCGTGGTCCCTCACGACCAAATAATGCAGTTGGAGTGACACTCTCCGAGTTCGGACGCGTACACATGGCCGAGGGCAAAACGGGCTCTTCTACCGGCTGCTGTTTACAGATCCCCCTGCACCAAGCCTTATGTCCGGAAGCCTGCGCGTGCAATGGCACCTGACACTTGGCAAGCGACGAGCTGTTTCACTCGGGACCGAACAGTTTGACGTAGGTGGCCGCCGCACGTTCCCTGAGCTGTTCGCCCGAAAGATCCTCCGGGCTCTCGCGAAGCACCGGATCCGAAAGATAATCGTCGACATCGAAAAATAGTTTTTCCAGAATTATGAACTCACTACCCTGCACCTGACTTCTATCATTGGTGAAGGTGCGAAGATATTCTGCCTCGAAATCATCTGCCGAAATCTTTTCTTGCACAAATGACTCGATTATCTGCCTGTATTGGCTCAGCATTGCTTCGACTGATCTCTTGTGCTCCGTCACTATCCCCCCAAGATCTTCGTGTCAGAGCGCATCGCTGACTTGTGAACGCAGACCAACGAGAGATCGAAACTATCCATCTCGACTCAACTGACGAAGTTTTACCAGCGCCGTGGTCGCACAGGTAAGCAATTGTCCTGCGTCCAGATCGTCATCACCACGCAACCTGTCCTCGGCAACGTAAGCGTCCACGTCGCCGAACAGACCGTTGACGATCTCGGACACTTCCCTTTCGAGTATCCCCGGCGTCCGCTTCGCCAGCCTCAGATATGCCTTCTCAAAGACATCGGCGGTGTTCCTCCCATCTACGAAAGCCTCGATAGTGGGAATGAAAATCAGGGCCTGCTCGGCCGCCCTCCCGATAGCACTCATCAGTACAGTCCCCCCTCACCGGATCGTTCCGCGTCCGAGCAATTGCAAGTTGCATTTCGACGCCTCGGAGTACGAGCGGCGCGGCGGCCGCGGCGGCCCGCATTCGGGCCAACCCTGCGGACCTCGTGTCGTCCGACATGCGCTCCCCCGTCTGCGCCGCCACTGCTCGCCGAAAATGGACGCTCATGGACTTGGACGTCGGCCAAGCCCAGTTGGTTCCATCGAACCTCGCTCGCTACGGTTCCATCGAACCTCGCTCGCTACGACCGAGAATCCAGCCTCGGGCATACGCCTGAGCGCGTCAGTGTCACATTGATCCGAACGGGGTGGATGGTAGACCCGGATGATGTTGCACCCCAATACGAATGAATGGTCCACTCACAACGTCTGAGCGCGTGAATGGACCATTCATTCGATGGGGGTGAAGCAGGATGGGGGGGTGAGCCAGAGAAACTACTTCTTGGCCGACTCCAGTGCCTCGTTGAAGGTCTTGGACGGACGCATCACTGCCGCGGTGGCTTCGGGGTCGGGGTAGTAGTAGCCGCCGATGTCGACTGCGTTGCCCTGAACCTCGTTGAGCTCGGCGACGATCTTGTCTTCGTTGTCGGACAAGGTCTTCGCCAGCGCGGCGAAGTGCTTGGCGAGCTCGGTGTCCTCGGTCTGCGCGGCCAGTTCCTCGGCCCAGTAGAGCGCGAGGTAGAACTGGCTGCCACGGTTGTCGAGTTCACCGGTCGAACGCGACGGACCCTTGCTGTTCTCGAGCAGCTTGCCGGTGGCGGAGTCGAGTGCCTTGGCGAGGATGGTCGCCTTGACGTCGCCGGTCTTGGTGCCAAGATCTTCGAGGCTCACTGCCAGAGCCAGGAACTCGCCGAGCGAATCCCAGCGCAGGTGGTTCTCCTCGATGAGCTGCTTGACGTGCTTGGGAGCCGAGCCACCCGCACCGGTCTCGTACAGTCCGCCGCCTGCCATCAGGGGAACGATGGAGAGCATCTTGGCGCTGGTGCCGAGCTCGAGGATCGGAAACAGGTCGGTGAGGTAATCACGCAGGATGTTGCCGGTTGCCGAGATGGTGTCGAGTCCGCGGACCAGACGCTCCATCGTGTACCGGATCGCGCGAACCTGCGACATGATCTGGATGTCGAGGCCCTCGGTGTCGTGATCCTTCAGGTACTTGCGCACCTTGCCGATCAGCTCGTTCTCGTGCGGGCGGTACGGGTCGAGCCAGAAGACGACCGGCATTCCGGACTCACGCGCACGCGTCACGGCGAGCTTGACCCAGTCCTGGATCGGGGCATCCTTGACTATGCACAGACGCCAGATGTCGCCCTCTTCGACGGTCTGCGTCAGCAGTACCTCGCCGGTGGCCTTGTCGGTGATGTTCGCGATGCCCGCCTTCGGCACCTCGAACGTCTTGTCGTGCGAGCCGTACTCCTCGGCCTTCTGCGCCATCAAGCCGACGTTGGGAACGGTGCCCATCGTCGTCGGATCGAACTGGCCGTTGGTCTTGCAGAAGTTCACCATCTCCTGGTAGATCCGGGAGAAGGTCGACTCGGGGTTGACGGCCTTGGTGTCCTTGGGACGGCCGTCCGCTCCCCACATCTTGCCGCCGGCGCGAATCATCGCAGGCATGGACGCGTCGACGATGACGTCGCTGGGCGAGTGGAAATTGGAGATGCCGCGAGCGGAGTCGACCATCGCGAGCTCCGGACGGGTCTCGTGACACTTGTGCAGGTCTTCGATGATCTCGTCGCGCTTGGACGCCGGAAGCGTCTCGATCTTGGTGTACAGGTCCGACAGGCCGTTGTTGACGTTGACGCCCAGCTCCTCGAAGAGCTCGTTGTGCTTGGCGAACGCATCCTTGTAGAACACTCGCACGGCGTGGCCGAACACGATGGGGTGCGATACCCGCATCATCGTCGCCTTGACGTGCAAGGAGAACATGACGCCGGTGTCGTAGGCGTCCTGCATCTCGTGCTCGTAGAAATCGAGCAGTGCCTTCTTGCTCATGAACATCGAGTCGATGACGTCACCGTCGGTGAGCGACACCGTCTCCTTGAGCACGATCGGATCGCCGTCGGTGGGCAGCAGTTCCATCTTGATCTCGCGGTCGCCGTCGACGACGGTCGACTTCTCACCGTGGTAGAAATCGCCCTCGCGCATGTGCGCAACGTGGGTGCGCGACGCCATCGACCACTCGGTCATGCTGTGCGGGTGCTTGCGGGCGAATTCCTTCACGGCCTTCGGGGCACGACGGTCCGAGTTACCCTCGCGCAGAACCGGATTGACCGCGCTACCGAGGCACTTGGTGTACCGGTCGCGGATTTCGCGCTCTTCGTCGGTCTTCGGATTGCCGGGGAAGTCGGGAATCGCGTAGCCCTTGTCCTGCAGTTCCTTGACGGCTGCGAGCAACTGCGGCACCGAGGCGCTGATGTTCGGCAGCTTGATGATGTTGGTCTCGGGCAGCTGCGTCAGCTTGCCCAGCTCGGCGAGGTTGTCGGTCACTCGCTGGTCTTCGTTGAGGTAATCGGGGAACTCGGCGAGGATGCGGTTGGCAACGGAGATGTCACTCGACTCGACGTTGATCTCGGCCGCGCTGGCGAAAGAACGTATGACCGGCAGAAACGCGTGAGTCGCCAGCATGGGCGCCTCGTCGGTCAGGGTATAGATGATGGTCGGCTTCTTCGCAGTCATGTTTCGCCTTTGCCTCAGTTTCAACGTCGTCTTTTGGATGCGTCCACTGTCGACTTTAATCTTTGAACCCGCCGCTGTGCGTCCCAGTGGGGTATCACTCCACCTGCGGTTCCAAGTTACCGACCAGTAGGGCGCTCAAAGGTTTTCGCAGCGTTCCTCGATCAGCCCCTGACCACCGCCGGAGCATCCGATTTGCCCGAATAGGAACAACAACCCCCTTCGCGGCCGTTGAACCGGATATGACGACCTACAAAACTGTCAATCCTGCCGATGGCACAACCGTCAAGGAATTCGAGACTCTCGATACGGCCGGCGTCGAGCGCGCACTCGCCGACGCCCACGCCGGGTTCCAGACGTGGCGCAAGACCTCACCGAAGCACCGCGCCGAGATTCTGCACAAGGTCGCCGACCTCTACACCGAGCGTTCCGAGGAACTGGCCCGAACGATCTCGCTCGAAATGGGCAAGCCGCTGACCGAGTCGCAGGGCGAGGTGGAACTGTCGTCGAACATCTACCGCTACTACGCCGACAACGGCCCCACCCTGCTCGAGGACGAGAAGCTCGACGTACCCGGCGCGGAAGACACTGTGCTGCAGCGCAAGCCGGTCGGCGCGCTCGTCGGCGTCATGCCGTGGAACTTCCCCTACTACCAGGTGGCCCGGTTCGCAGGCCCGAACCTGATGGTGGGCAACACGATTCTGCTCAAGCACGC
This sequence comes from Rhodococcus sp. BS-15, assembly GCF_000813105.1. Lineage (NCBI taxonomy): Bacteria > Bacillati > Actinomycetota > Actinomycetes > Mycobacteriales > Nocardiaceae > Rhodococcus > Rhodococcus sp. BS-15. The sequence goes on from NZ_BAOX01000015.1 coordinate 25,414, forward strand.
ACCGAACTGCCCGCAGTCGGCACTGCTGATGGAAGAGATCTTCCAGCAGGCCGGACTCCCCCAGGACGCGTACATCAACATCTTCGCGACCAACGAGCAGATCGCCGACATGATCGCCGACTCACGCGTGCAGGGCGTCTCGCTCACCGGTAGCGAGCGAGCCGGAACCTCCGTCGCCGAAACCGCAGGACGCAACCTCAAGAAGGTCGTCCTCGAACTGGGCGGATCGGACGTGTTCATCATGCTCGACTCCGACGACATGGACGCAACCGTCGAGTCCGCGACTCGGGCGCGGCTGTCCAACGCAGGTCAGGCCTGCAACGCCGCCAAGCGGATCCTCGTCGCCGAGGAGTTCTACGACGACTTCGTCACCAAGCTCGTCGCATCCTTCGAGGCCGTGCAGACCGGCGACCCGTTGGACGCGAACACCACCCTCGGCCCGCTGTCGTCGCAGACCGCTGCCGACACGTTGATCGAGCAGATCGACGACGCCGTCGCCAAGGGCGCGACGCTGCTGACCGGCGGCAAGAAGATCGATGGACCGGGTGCATTCGTGCAGCCGACACTGTTGACCGACGTCACCCCCGACATGCGGGCGTACAGCGAAGAGCTGTTCGGACCGGCCGGAGTGATCTACAAGGTCGAAAGCCCGCAGCAGGCAATCGAATTGGCGAATTCCTCGCCCTACGGCCTGAGCGGCTCGGTGTGGAGCACCGACCTGGACAAGGCCCGTGATGTGGCCGAGCAGCTCGAGGTCGGTATGGCCTTCGTCAACGAGCACGGCACCACCCTCCCCGGCCTGCCGTTCGGCGGAGTCAAGCGCTCCGGCGTCGGCCGTGAGCTGGGACCGTGGGGCATGGACGAGTTCGTGAACAAGAAGCTCGTGCGCGTCTCCGCGAAATAAGCACCATCTCGACCGACGCTGCTCCCCGGCCCCGCGGCCGGGGAGCAGCTCGTCTGTCGGTACGCCCGATCGGCTAGGTCTGCCGAACTCGGCTGTAGTTGACCACCTGATCGGCCACGACCAAGGCAGACGCGAGGAACACCGTGCCGAGCAGAATCCAGAACGCCAGGGTGACGTCGGGAGCCCACAGCGCCATGACCGACAGTGACGCACCGACGATCGACGGCACCCCGATGTAGGCACCGATCAGCACCGACCCGCCCAACACCGTGGTGATCGCGATCCGAAGCGCTGCACCGCCGAGCGAACGCTGTCGGACCTGCCCGGTGAACAGCCGAACGGTGACCCAGACGACGATGGCGAGCAGGACCGCCACGGCCGCGAAGATGACACCCAACACCATCGGAGCCGACGACGACGGTAGGCCGGTGGTCGACCCGTCGATGACGAGCGTGGTGAGATTTCTTCCCACCGCGGCGATGTGTTCGGCTTCGATCTCGCCGTATCGATTGGTGGCCAACACCATTGACCTGTCCAGGGCGGGCACGAATGCCACGTAGGTGTAGTAGCCGGGGACGGCTCCGGAATGCCACCACACGTCCTGGCCGGCGATCTTCTCGTGAAACAGTCCGTCGCCGTACTCGGTGCCCTCGCCGGTGTCGACCTCGGGAGCTGTGTCCTCCCCGCCCTGCAGTTGGCTCAGTCGCCAGGATGCGTAGCGTCCGAGATCGCCCGTGGAGCCCGCGAGGTAGCCGTAGCCCAGACCAGCCGAATCGACACCGACGTCGATGGGTCGGGCCGAGCCGAAGAACGGCACATGACCCGGTGGAACATCTTCGGTGAACTGCTCCGGATCGGTGATGGCGGACGTCTCGGCAGGCGCGAGGACCTCGGCGTCGAGCGCATCGGCGAACGACTCCCCCGTCACCGACTCGACGACTGCCTGCAGGAGCAGATAGTTCAGGCTCGAATACCGGAACGATCCACGTTCGGTCGTCCCCACCGGTTGCGAGATGGTCGCGACTGCGTCGACGGCCGAGCTGCGGCGGGACCAGTCGTCGGTGACCGTGATGTCGTGCGGCAAGCCGCTGGTGTGGTGCACCAGGTCGTCGACTGTCGTTGCCGGGTCGCCCAGCATGTCCCGCGCTCGCGGAACGATGTCCACGACGGGCGTGGACTCGTCGAGTGCACCCTGCCGTTCCAATCCGACGACGGTGGCCGCCGTGAACTGCTTGGACACCGAGCCCCACACGAACGGTGTCGAGGCATCGACGGGCTCGCCGTTGCCGTCGACACCGCTCGATGCTTCCGCCACCGCCGCGTCCGAGTCGAGAACCTGGACCGACATTCCCGGGGCTCCGATCTCGGGCGCCCACCCGTCCACTGCATTCTGCAGCTCCGCGCTCGACAACGACACTGCCGCAGCGGGACCGGGCGCGAGCCCGAGAAGGAAGGTCAGAGTCACCAGCACTCCCACGACGAGTCGTCGGGTACCTGCCGCTACGGTCGCCATCCTTCTCGAGCTCCTGTCCGTGATGTGATCGGCCGGCCTGGTGGTCAGTGTTGCCCCGCGCCGTCGAGCGAGCGCTTCCACACGCCGGCCCCCAGCAGCCGCAATGCGGCAGGGACGAGAATGCCGCGAACGACAGTCGCGTCCAAAGCAATTGCCGCGGCGAGACCGACACCGAGCTGCTTCATCTCCGGCGTCGGCAACAGCGTGAACATCGCGAAGATCACCACCATCACGGCCGCAGCCGCAGTGACGGGCGGTGCGGACCGGACCACACCCTGCCGGACGGCATCCTCGACGCCGAGGCCACGACCGAATGCTTCGCGCACCCGAGTGAGGATGAAGACGTGGTAGTCCATCGACAGGCCGATGAGGATGACCAGCATCATCACCGGCAGCAAAGTCACCACCGGGCCGACGTACTCCGATCCGAACACCGCTGCACCCCAGCCATACTGGAACAACAGCACCAGGATGCCGTAGGACGCGAGCACCGACAGCAGATTCAGGCCCACACTCAGAGCGGCCAGCCCGACACTGCGGAAAGCGAGGTAGATCAGCGCGAAAGCGACCAGCAGGACGATCGGAATGACGATCAACAGATCACGCGACGTCGATTCCGAGACATCGACGCTGACCGCGGTCTCACCACCGACGAGGATCTCACGATCACCCGCGAACTCCGGAACGAGGTTGCCTCGCAACTCGTTCAGAGAATCCCTCGCCGATTGCGCGTCGATACCGTCTGCGTCGGTGCCGATCTCGATGCGCGCCACCGACTCGTCCGTGGAGATCTGAACCTCTCGTACCTGCCCGTCGAATCCGGGCAGCCCGGCCGCGTCCTCGGCGATGTCGGTGAGGACCGCCGAGGTACCGGCGACGTCACCGCCGGTCTCGGTGACCACGGTATGGCTGACGCCGTACAGCGGGAACTGCTCCGAGACGTCGTCCAGCGTGCGCAGCGTCTCGAAGGTGCGCGGCATGCTGTCGGTTCCCGGAAACTGCAACTTCATGGTCGCGACCGGTGCTGCCAACAAGACCATCACGGCCAGTCCGGCGAGCAGCGCAGGCACCGGGCGCCGAACGACCGTGCCCGACAGACGACCCCAAAACCCTGTCTCCTCCGCCGCGTCGTCCGGGGTCTTGCCGAACAACTGCTTGACGACTCGTCGACGCCCCAACGCCAACAGCGCCGGGAGCAAGGTGATCGAGGCAAGCATCGCGGCGACGACGACGAGAATGATGCCGAGTGTGAGCGAGTGGAAAATCGGCGATTCGGTCAGGAAGGCTGCGATCACCGACACACCGGTCACCAGACCGGCCACCAGGACCGAGCGCACCGTCATCGACACTGCGATCGTGGCGGCCGCGTCGGCGTCACCGGATCGGGCGAACTCCTCGCGGGCGCGTCTGACGAAGAACAACGAATAGTCCACGCCCAGAGCGAGTCCCATCAGCAAGATGACACTCATCTGGTTGCTCTCCATGGGCACCAACAACGACGTCGGCCCGCTCCAGAGGATGGCCAGTGCCACCACGGCGAGGCCGGTGACAAGCGGGATCAACGTGGCGATCAGACCGGCGAACACGAGGAACAACACGACGGCCGTGACGGGGAGGCTGAGCATCTCCAGCAAGACCAGTCGCTCACCGTAACTGGTGGTGACGTCGGCCTGCACCGAGATGGGCCCGGTAGCCGATATGGCAGCACCCGGGTTGGCCTCGCGGGCGCTCTCGATCGCAGACTCGATCCCCTGCACGCGCTCGGACGGCGATGCCTGCTCATCGGGTAGCAGCACCTGCAGAACCCGTTGGTCCCCGGCAGCGGCCGTCAACTTCTCCGGAGGCTCCTGCGCCGTCCCCGCCAGCGACGCGGCCAACTCGTCCGCGATGCGATCGGAGTCTCCCGCCGAGTTGCCCTGCACCAGAATGGTTTCGGTGCGCGAGGACAGGAAGTCCGAGCCCGTTTCCAATTGCTCCGCCGCGCCGGACTCGCCGACGAACCCTTCCGCAGGAGACAACTCGGACATACCGAGTCCCACGTATGCGCCGGCCGACAACACCAGCGCCACAAGCCATCCCGCAAGCACTGCGAGACGATGACGGTAGCTCCACCTGGCCACTCCCGCGAATCGCTCCAGGATGGAGCCATCCCTCGTCGCGCCCTCGATCGGGGGCCTCTCCCTCGTGGTCACCATGACATCTCCTCCTGTCCACGGCTCGACGCCGATGCGCCGACCGACAGACGATTCGTTTCTCTGTCCACGACCGACGCGATCTCGCGCACGGTCAGTCCCTCCACTACATCCGCCAACTGCAACCGCACCCCGAACTCACGGGCGATGCCGTTGACCAAGCGCGCGACCAACAAGGAGTGGCCGCCCAGCGCGAAGAAATGGTGATCGGTACCGATCTCCTCGATTCCCAGCAGACGTCGCCACAGCGTCAACAGCCGCTCCTCGGTTTCGGTCTGTGCCGCCCGGCCAGCGGTGGTACCGGCAACGAAGTCGGTGATCACCGGCGCGGGCAACTTCGCGACATCCAACTTCTGGCCGACGGTCACTGGGACCTCCACCACGTTCACCAGAGCGGCAGGCACTGCGTGGCGCGGCAGCGTGCGATAGAGCTGCGACCACAACTCCGCACGATCGACATCGACATCGTCGAAGGTGGCGAAATATGCGACGAGAACATCGAAGTCCGTGCCACCGACCGTGGCATGGGACCACCGGATCCCCGGGTGCGACGCGATCGCTCGTTCCACCTCGCCGAGCTCGAGCCGGTACCCCCGCAACTGCACCTGGTCGTCGGCGCGGCCGTGATAGACGAAGCGATCGCCCGCGTCGGTACCGACGATGTCCCCGGTGAGATACAAACGATCACCGTGACCGGCCGGGTCCGGGACGAACGCTGCTGCGGTCGCGCGCGAGTTTCCGAGGTATCCGTGCGCGAGCTGGTCCCCGCCCACCGCAAGCTGTCCGAGGCCGTCGACCGAACCGGCACCGTCCGCGACCGGCAGTACCGCCGTTCGCACACCCGACAGAGCGGGCCCGATGGACGTTCTCGGCTCGGCGAGATCCTGTTCGACGAGTTCGCCGCCGGTGCAGGACACCGTGACCTCGGTCGGGCCGTACCAATTGACGAGTCGGCACCGGCCGAAAGACGGTGCGGCCATGACGTCGGCGAGCCTGCCGCCGTCGGAGGCCTCACCGCCCACCAGCAACGATCGCAGCGCGAGCCCGCCCCCCGATTGCCTCGTCGTACGCGCCGAGTTGATACGCCGCGGACGGCGTGGTCGAGAGCACGGACGCACCTGTCTGCGCGAGCAGTTCGTGCAGCCGAGCAGTATCGGCCGCAACACCTTCCACGACGAGGACTGCGGTGGTACCTGCCTCCACCGATGCGAACAGTTCCCACACCGACAGATCGAAGGCAGCCGACGAACGCGCAGCCACGACATCGGATGACGAGAGGGCGACGACCCCGCGGGCCGCGTCGAGAAAGGCCAGCACGGCTCGGTGCGGCACCAGAACGGCTTTCGGCGTACCCGACGTCCCGGACGTGGTGATGATGTACGCGGGGTCGTCGATGCTGCGCGGTGAGGGCGACACCGGCTCGAACGAACCGAACAGGAAGACGACGGCGTCGCCGAGTGCCATGGACGGGCGTCCGCGCCAGGACGCCGGATGCAGGTCCTCCCACACCACCATGGCGGCCGGCTCGACGGTCTCGAGCAACAGCGCTTCGACCGCCTGCGGACTGTTGTACGGAATGACCGTGTACGCGGCACCGGCACCGAGAATGCCCAGCAACGTCGGTAGCAACCAGGAGTCGCGGCGGCCTTTCACGGCCACGACGTTCCCGCGGCCGACACCGGCACGCAACAGGGCCTCGCGGACCTGTGTGCTCCGCTGTACGAGTGCGGTGACGCTCAATTCACCGTCCACGCAGAGCTGCACGGGACGGACACCGAAACGCTCCGAGAGCCCGGTGAGCACGAGTTCGTCGACGGAGGCTGTCACGAGCGACCCACCGCCGCCAGTGACCGAGTCACTGCATCGAACGACAGTGCCAGTTCCTGCTCGGTGACCAACAGGGACGGACGCCAACGAATCGACCGCGTCCCGCACGGCAGGAGCACGGTGTCGTGTTCGTCCAATGCGATGCCGAGCACGGCGTCGCGCAGCTCGCGCGAGGACAGTGAGACGGCTCCCCACAAGCCCCGTGAGCGGGCCGCAGTGACACGACCGCCCGAGGAACTCACCATCGCATCGAGTCCGGCGCGCACGAAGGGGCCCATCGCCGCCGCTCGCGCGATCACGTTCTCTCGCGCGATGTATTCGTACAGCAGTGCGAAGCGCACCAGATCCACCAACGAACCGCCCCAGGTCGAGCTGATCCGACCTGGTACGGCGAACGCATTGGTGTCGAGATCGTCGACGCGACGGCCACCGATGACCCCGCACACCTGCAACCGCTTACCGAATGCCACCAAGTCCGGATGCAGTCCCAATGCCTCGTGCGCCCACCTGGCACCGACTGTGCCGCCACCGGTCTGGACCTCGTCCGCGACGGTGAGGACGTCGTGCTCGACGCACAACGACTGCACGGCCCTGAGGAATGCAGCACCCAGGTGTCGGTCGCCGCCTTCCCCTTGAATCGGCTCGTAGACGAAGCACGCGATTCTGTCACCGTCGGCGACGAGGGTCGCTTCGATCTCGGCGAGTGTCCGACGTTCGGCCGCACTGAGCTCGGCTCGGTCGGCCTCGTCACCGCCGTCCTCACCGCGAGCCGGGGCTTCGATTCTGGGCCAGTCGAATTTGGGAAACCGCGCCGTCTTGGCCGGATCGGTATTGGTCAGAGACATGGTGTAACCGCTGCGACCGTGGAAGGCCCAACGAAGATGCAGCGCTTGCAGTTTCGATTCGTCGGTGCCTGCACGCTGGGATTTCCAGTCGAAGGCGACTTTCAGTGCGTTCTCTACGGCAGCCGCGCCACCGTCTATGAGGAACAGATGCGGCATGTCCTCCGGCATGAGCAGGCGACGAAAGGTCGAGACCGAATCCGCCAGTACCCGGGACGCGAAATCCGGGTTTGAGGGCTTCATCTTGGCTGCTGCCAACAGCTTTCGCTCGGCTTCGATGTGCGCGAGCGGTGTGGGATTGTGGCCGAGCGGGGACGACGAGAAGAACATCCCCATGTCCAGGACCGGTCGCCCGGCTGCCTCGTCCCAGAGGTAGGAACCGGACGAACGCTCGATGTCGATGGTCATCGGCAGGAAATCGCCCACGAGGTCCTGGCCAGCGACGCGGGGACTCCCGACGCAGTATCGAGGACGGTCATCACGCCACCCCCAGCGCGCGGCGTAGCGACAAAGGGCGGATGTCGGTCCACACCAGTTCGATGTGGTCCAGGCACGCCTCACGGTCGCCGGTGAATCCGACCTCGTACCACCCCAGCGGCAGTGGCCGCTTCGCCGGCCAGATCGAATGCTGTTCCTCGTCGTTCCGTACGACGATCCACTCGGAAATGTTGTCCTGCACTGTGATCCCCTGTTCCTTCGACTGGTTGTGTGATGGCTTGCGTCAGTTGTGTACGGGCTGGTCGACGAACACCTGCGCGCCCCGCTCGAGTTTGACGAGGTGATCGCACAGATCGAAGTAGCGATCGTCGTGGGTCACGACGATCACGATGCGGCCTTCGTCGCGAATGCGCGGAAGGATGTCGGTGTAGAAGCGGTGGCGGTTCTCCGGATCCTGTTCTGCGGCCCACTCGTCGAGCACCACGACATCGCGTGGGTCGGCCAGCGTTTCCACCAGAGCCAGCCGCTTGCGCTGTCCGCTCGAGAGTCCATCGAAGATCAGCCGTTCCCCGTCGAGCTCGACGACCGCGTCGAGACCGAGCTCGCGCAGCCAGTAGCGGGCACGCGCGGCGACCTCGGGATCGGCCGACCGCAACCGTCCGAACACGTACGAGTCGGCGAAACAAGCCGAGACGTTCTCCCGATAGGCGACGATCTCGTTCGGTGAGAGGGCACTGCCGTCGACCTCGAGCGATCCACCGTCCGGGGTGTACAACCCGGCCAGTACGCGGCCCAATGTGCTTTTGCCGCTGCCGTTTCCGCCCACGAGGAAGGTGATGGTGCCGCGGGCGAAGCGCTGTGTCACCGGTCCGATCGCGAAGGCCTCCCCTGGCGAGGCAGCGTCGTACGCGAATGTCATACCCTCGACGCCTATCTCGTCGACCACGGCGGGTCGCTCGACGTCGACGACAGTTTCGCTGTCCTCGCGCAGTGTCGCGACCTCGCCGATTCGGCGCAGTGCCACGACGGCACGCGACAGAACCGGTCCGATGTTGAGCACGGTGACGAGCGGGGTGTTCAGGTACAGAACCGCCAGTGCGACACCGACCCGATCCTGCGCCGGAATACCGAGGGCGTCCCCGCCGAAGGCGACGGCACCGACGCACGCCAGGAAGAGCATCTGCCCCCAGTACCCCGTGACGAGGCTGACGGTGGAACCTCTGACGACACTGCGCGCGTAGTCGGCCGATTGCCGACGCAGGTCCTGCTCCACCAGCGATGCCCTCAGCCGGGAGCTGAGCTTGACGTCCTTGAAGCCGTGCGTGATGGCCTGGTAGGTCTCGTGCAGTCCGTCCTGAGCTTCCCGGGCTCGGTACATGTGAGCTCCGGCTTTGCCGTTCGCGAACGCGTACGCACTGCCGCCGATGACGATGACGATCACCAACACTCCCAGCGCAATGGGCGAGAGTATGCCACGTACCCCAGTGCACAGATGACGATCACCGAGTTGATGAGCAGCAACGGCAAGGACTGGACGGCCTGCCCCACCGCGGCGAGGTCCTCGGTGAGCACCGCCATCGCGCGGGCCGTGCGGAACGACTCGAATCCGCGCAGCGGCACCGACAGAAGGTCGTCGACGAGCTTCGTGCGCAGTCGGTCGACCGACTTCTGTGTCACCCGCACCAACGCGTTCGAGGCCAACGCACCGGACAGCAGTACCGCCACGGCCGCCGCGACGAACGGTGCCAGTGCGTCGAGTCCGGTGTCGGAGGTCACCGCGCTGGTGATGGTCGCAACCATGACGATGGTGGCAACACCGGTGACGATTCCCGCAATCACGGCCAGGGCCGAGATTCCGCGACCGCCTCGAAGTAGAACTGCAAGCAATGTTTTCATGACGAGGTGTCTCCTTCGGTGGCGTCGACCGCTGTCGCCGCGTCGGCCAGTGCTGCGCGGTACGCCTGGATGATCCGTCGGTGCCGCGGCGGTGACACACGAGCGGTGTCGACGACGAGCATCAACGCGAGCCGATGCTCGGGTGGGTGTATCGAGAACGTCGCCATCAGGGCGAAGTCGGTGTCCTCCTGCGAGAAGTGGGAATCGTCGTCTTTCGATCCGAAGGTGTGCGTCCTCTCGATGTCCGAAAGACGATGGAAACGAACGAAATTGAATCCGTAGTCGAACAACGGTCCCTTGCCGACGGCCGTGGTGATGTCCACGTTCGGCAGGCGTCGGTGCGGCATCAAGGCTGCCTCGGTGCGAGCGCATTCCTCCGCTGTCGCGATCGGATCGGCCAGGGCACGCAGTTGTAGCGGCAGCATGTTCAGGAACATCCCGCGGGCGTCGACACCGCCCTCGCGCTCGAGCCGGCCGTTCGCGGTTGTACCGGTGACCAGTTCACGATCGCCGAAGACGTCGGCCAGCGCGTGAACGTGCACGGCCATCGCGAGGTGACGAACCGAAATACCTGCTGCTGCGGCACGTTCACGCAGAGCGTCGGCGTCGATCTCGGTGCGCCGGACGTCTCTGTCACCGATGCTGCGAACATCGGCCACCCGGCGCGGCCGGACGCCGCGCAGGTGCTCGGCCCAGGCCTGCGATGTCGCTGCGGACGATTGCGCACGTCGTTCTGCTGCAACGTAGTCGACGAACTTGACGGGTACGGGTGGGTAGCGGGTGTCGTACGCCTGATCTCGTCGGAGCAGAGCGTTGTGTCGGTCGACGACCTCGGCCAGTGTCGAGGTCCAACTCCACCCGTCGAGTACGAGGTGGCTGTCGCTGATGATCAGCTGGTCCTCCCCCGGCGCGACGCGAACCAGCGTGAGACGGAACAGCGGTGCCCGGTCGAGGTCGAACGGGCGCACCCGTTCCGCGGAGACGATCTCGTCGATCACCGCATCGGCGTCCGAACCGGCAGGCACCGAAACCACCGACAGGGGTGTGGCCACGTGCCGATGCACCAATTGCAGGGGCTCCGCTGCACTCCACTCGTCGACGGAGGTGCGCAGCACCTCGTGCCTGCGCACGGTATCGGCGAGTGCCACTCGAAACGCCAACGGATCGAGCCCACCGCGAATGCGCACGCTGACCGTGTTGTGGTAGACGCCAACGGCCGAATCGGAGCGAATATGGAACAACATGCCCTCTTGCGCTGCCGACAACGGGTACGCATCGGCCACGTCGTAGGGCAGGCCATCACGAACCTCGGCGTCGATCAGCGAGAACGGCAGCAGCTCTTCGTCTTCGGGCTCGGTCCTGGGCCCACGATCTGCAACGAGTGCGGCAAGTTCTCTCAGACTCGATGCGCCGAGTACATCGCCGATTCCGAGTTCTGTTCCACGCGAGCGGGCATCGCTGACGAGGCGGACCGCGAGAATCGAATCGCCGCCGTTGGCCAGGAACGACCGGTCTTCGTCGTGCGACCGAACTCCCAGCGCATCGGTGAGTGCGCGCTCGAACCACCCTCGGGCAGAATCCGATTCGTCACGCTGCCTCACCTCCGGCGGGAGCGCCACAGCAGTCAGCGACTGCACTCGCCGATCGAGCTTGCCGTTGACCGTCACCGGGAACTCGCGCACGCGATGGATTCGGTCGGGTACCTCGTAGGCTGCCAGGCCATCGGCTGCACCGGCGTACAGATCGGCGCAGTCGTCGGCGGCGTCGACGAACGCGAGCAGACGGTTCTCGTGGGCGACGACGCAGGCCCGCCGAACGCCGGGGAGCTGCTCGAGCACGGCCTCGACGCCGGCCGTTTCGATCCGGTGTCCGCGAACCTTCACCTGGGAGTCGATGCGACCGTCGACGTGCAGTTCCCGTGGTGCGAGCCACCGGCCTTGTCGCCGGTGAGGTAGAGCCTCGAACCGGGCAGAGCATCGGGAAACGGATCGGGAACGAAGCGCGACGCTGTCAATCGACCGCGTCCGAGATAGCCGAGAGCCAGACCTGCACCACGAACGGTGATCTGGCCTTCGAGGCCCCTCGCAGTGCCCGCCCGGCCGCGTCGATCACGACGACGTCGAGATGTGCGAGCGGTTCCCCCACCTGGACGGCGGAGGCCTCGAGATCGGTCCGGGTGACCACCCGCCGAGTGGTGTGCACCGTGGTCTCGGTGGCACCGAGCATGTTGATGACTTCGACGCTCCCCGCAGGGTGTTCGACTGCGTCGAGCCACTGCTGCACGTAGCCGGACGAGACCTGTTCCCCGCCGAGCACCACGCGTCGCAGCGACGGCAGAACCGGCCGCGCCGCAATGAGCGATCCGAACGCCGAGTTCGTCAGCGACACAACGCTCACACTGTCCGCGTTCAGCCGCACGGCCAATTCGAATGGGTCGCGAGCGACGTCCTCCTCGTAGATCACGACGCGCGCCCCACGGGAGAGCGCCGTCCATATCTCCCAGACACTGAAGTCGAAGGTGAACGCGTGCACGGCGGAGACGATGTCGCCCGGCTCGATGATCGACGCGGTGGCATCGCGCAACGCCAACAGATTGGCGTGAGTGACCGGGACACCCTTGGGAGTGCCGGTGGTGCCCGAGGTGAAGATGACGTACGCGGGGAGACCTGACACGACAGTCGGCAACTCGACCGCATCGACCTCGGGAACCACCGGTTCGCGGTCGATCGCGTCTAGACCGGGCGGAGCATCGGCGGCGTCCGAGAACACACCCGACTTCGCATTCGACTGTGCCGCAATGGAAGCGATGCGCGCTGCTCCGTGCCGAGTGTCCACCGGAACATAGGCTGCTCCGAGCGCCATGATCGCCGCAGCCCATGCCACGAACTCGTGGTCACGCTCGACCGACAACAGGACTGCGTCTCCGCGGACCACGCCGTGCTGCGTCAGAACTCCTGCGCGCACTCGAATTTCCCGAACCAGCTCCGCACGCGTGAGGGTGCGATCGGGTGCCACCAGCGCTACTCGGGAATCGTCTGTCGCGGACAGCAGCGGCGCGAGAATCGAGGTGTCGAGCGTCGATCGAGACGCCGTCCTACCCGTGAGTCCGACCGAGAGTTCCCCGACGGACACGGACGAATCTGCGTGGAGAACGGTGAGCAGGACGTCTCGAATGCCGTCGTGTGTCACCGCCGACCAACCCGGCAGCGCCGACTCGATCTGCACCTCCGGCGATTCGGTCGCGAGATACTCACCGTCAGTGCACCTTTCATCTCACCTGTGTGCACTGCGACAGGCCGAGCTGTCGCGTCGCCCAGCGCGATGTCGGATCGATCGACGCTCTGGACGTTGACGAACACCTCGGTCGGCAGCAAGAACTCGGGGTCATCGCGGCGGAGGTCGGCGACCACGGCTGCCAGATCCACATCGGCATGCCTGCTCGCATCCTCGACCAGTGCTTCGATGCGATTACGAACCGTGCCGAGACTGTCGGTCTCGCACACCTCGACGACCAGAGGCACGGTGCTCACGAGTGGGCCGACCACGTCGAATTCCTCGACCTCTCGACGGTTGGCCAGCGGCACCGACAGGCACAGAACCTCCGAGCCGAGAAGCCTCGACAGCGTGACGGCGACTGCAGTGAACCAGCTCGTGGCATCTCGGCGACCGGCTACCACCGAGGCACGGCTGACGACGGGTTCGCCGGGCTCGGACGGCCGCCAGGCGCGGCGATACGGCACCGTGGACAGGTGGTCTGTCCACCACGACCTCGACGAACGCCGTACGCGGGCAACATCGCGGTACCGGGGACGAGTCCGCATCGAGGACATACCAGGTTCGGCGAGCTCCCGGGCGATGTCGGTGATCAGGAGCGACACCGAATGGCCGTCGATCACGGCATGGTGGAACACCATGGCGATGCGGTCCGAGCGTCCCTCTCGGCGAAACAGGGCGACTCGCACCAACGGTCCGCTCGACCACCCACGTGCAAGCAGTTCCTCGGTCGCGGCGTCCATGTCGGCCACGACGGCGATCTCGGGAACGATCGGACCGACGGGTTCGAGCGCGAAACCTGGGCCGTCCGCGTCGACGATGCGCGTGGCGAACACGTCGTGCGCTGCCAGGACCTCGAGGATCGCCGCGAGCACGCGTGCGCTGTCTCCGCCGTCCAGATCGAACACACACGGCACCGAATACGCGGTCGACGGTGCAGCGCAGTGCGCTCTCCAGAGCCGTTCCTGGTACGGGCTCGGTGCCCGCAGATCTGCGGCGTCCTTCGCGTCGACCCCCGTGTCTGCAACAGCGAGGAGGAGGTCGATGTCGCTCACCGTTTCGCCCCGTTCAACGATGCGGCCATTCGGTCGAGGTGAGCAACGTCCACGCGCTCGAGGAGCAGGTCCTCGTGTTCACCCAGGGTGTCGCGTTGCTTGAAATCCTGAAGCGAGACATCCACTTTGAGAATGCGCCGGTAGAGCGCGACGATCTTGAGCTGCTTCATCGAATCGCCGCCGAGCGCAACGATGGACGACGACCGAGTCGGCTCGGATCCGAGCACGGACGTCCAGATCGTCTCGAGCACGCGGTGCGGCGGCGCGGGCGATGCCGCTGCCGCCGTCGGTTCGAGGCCTTCGGAC